>NZ_JBHYTK010000010.1:0-71642 GCF_042749255.1 Streptomyces sp. NPDC059524
GAGCAGTGCTCGCCGGGGCTCACCCCTTTGTTCGTTGCGCGGGCGTCTCAGGCCTCTTTGTTAGGTGCGCGGGCGTCTCAGGCCTCGCGGCGGTGGCGTGCGCCGCCGCTCTTGCGTTCGGCGGACCGCGGCTCGGCGCCGGTGCCGGCGGCCTCCATCTCGGCCTTGCGCGCGGCCTCGGCCTCCTCGGCCGCCTCCATCTCCGCGAACACGTCGATGGGCGCGGGCGCCTTGGCGAGGAAGACCCAGGTGAGCCATACGGCGAGCAGGAACGGCGGGATCTTCAGGGCGACGAGCACCCAGCCGAACTGCGTGGTGTCCGCCCACCAGTAGAGCGGGAAGAGGATCGCGCACTTGGCGAGCAGGATCAGGCCCCAGGCCCAACTGGCCTTGGCGTAGGCCTTCTTGCGGCCGGGGTTACGCGTGCGCCACGACAGGTTCTCCTTGAACACCGGTCCGAGGATGAGCCCGATGAGCGGCACCCCGCAGATCGTGGTGATCATGTACGCGAGGGAGAGGCCCAGCGTGTAGAGCATGCCGGGGAGGTAGAAGTCCTTGGCGTTGCCCGTCATCATCGCGAAGGCGACACCGAAGGCGACGCCGAAGACGCCGCTGAAGGCGTGCTTGACGGTGTCCCGCATGACCAGTCGCACGACGACGAGCGCCAGGGACACCGCGACGGCCGCGATGGCCGACATGCGCAGGTCCTTGTTGATCGTGAAGATGGTCACGAAGAGGAGGCCGGGGGCGACGGTCTCCACCATGCCCCGCACGCCGCCGAAGGCCTCGAAGAGCGCGGCCTCGGTCACCGCCTTGGAGTCGGCGGTCTCGGCATCGGCATCGACTCCGAGTTCACGATCGGTCGGCTTGTCGAGCGACGTCACCGGCTACTCCCGTCCGAGCGGTCTGAGTTCGTACTTCGGGTTGAAGAGCACCCTACGGCCATGGCTCATCGAGACCCGCCCGGAAGCGATGAGCTTGCGGCCCGGCTCGATCCCGACGATCGAGCGGCGCCCCAGCCACACCACGTCCAGCGCGGCCGAGCCGTCGAACAACTCCGCCTCGAGAGCGGGGACTCCGGCGCGTGGCCGCAGGGTCACCGTGCGCAACGTACCAGTTACGGTGACCATCTGTCGGTCCTGGCAGTGGTCGATCCGCGTGCAGCCCGTGGTCTGCGAGTCCTCGCGCAGCTCCTCCGACTCCAGGTCCTCCTGGGAGGTGGACAGTCGGTCGAGCATGCGACGGAACCGGCCGGCCGGCTTCTCGGACGCCCTGTCGGAACGGGGAACAGCACTCATGAAAGGAAGCCTACCCGGGCCCGCGGACAGGCGGGAAAGGGCCGCTTCCCGGTGAGACCCACCTCTCCCCACGCCGGTGCGGCCTACTTCTCGAAGCGGTAGCCCATGCCCGGCTCGGTGATGAAGTGCCGCGGATGCGAGGGGTCCGTCTCCAGCTTGCGGCGCAGCTGCGCCATGTAGACGCGCAGATAGTTGGTCTCGGTGCCGTAGGAGGGGCCCCACACCTCCTGGAGGAGCTGCTTCTGGCTCACCAGGCGCCCGGTGTTGCGCACGAGCACCTCCAGCAGGTGCCATTCGGTGGGCGTGAGCCGGACGTCGCGTCCGTCGCGGTGGACCTTCTTGGCCGCCATGTCCACCGTGAAGTCCTCGGTCTCGACGATGCCCTCGTCCTCGCCGCCACCGGTGGGTTCGGCCCGTCGCACGGCCGCGCGGAGCCGGGCGAGGAGCTCGTCCATGCCGAAGGGCTTGGTGACGTAGTCGTCCGCGCCGGCGTCGAGGGCCTCCACCTTCTCGTCGGAGGAGTGCCGCGCGGACAGGACCAGGATCGGTACCCGGGTCCAGCCGCGCAGTCCCTTGATCACCTCGACGCCGTCCATGTCGGGCAGGCCCAGGTCGAGGACGACCACGTCGGGGTGGCGGGCGGCGGCGAGCTGGAGCGCCTGGGCTCCGTCGCCCGCCGCGTCCACCTCGTACTTGCGCGCCTTCAGGTTGATGACGAGGGCGCGGACGATCTGCGGCTCGTCGTCGACCACGAGCACCCGGGTCATGCGTGCCTGCCTCTCTGCGTCGCTGCTCCCGGTGCGGCGGCCGCCGCCCGGGGGGTGCGGGGCGCCGCCCGCAGGGTGAGGACCATGGTGAGGCCGCCGCCCGGAGTGTCCTCCGCGGTCAGTGTGCCGCCCATGGCCTCGGCGAACCCGCGCGCCACGGCGAGCCCGAGGCCCACACCGGCGCCGCGCGGAGCGTCACCGTAGCGCTGGAACGGGGCGAAGATGCGGTCCTTGGCCTCGTCCGGGACGCCGGGCCCGCGGTCGACGACGCGCAGCTCCACGCGGTCGCCGAGGGCACTGGCGGAGACGAGGACGGGTTCGTCGTGCGGGCTGTACTTGACGGCGTTCTCGACGACGTTGGCGACGGCGCGCTCCAGGAGGCCCTTGTCGACGGTCACCATGGGCAGCGTCTCGGGCACGTCCAGCTGCACGCTGGCCTCCGGGTCGGGTACGCCGACCAGGGCCATCGGGACCACCTCGTCGAGGTCGATCTCCCTGATCAACGGGTTGATCGTGCCGGTCTGGAGCCTTGACATGTCGAGGAGGTTGCCGACGAGGTGATCGAGGCGGTCCGCGCCCTCCTCGATGCCGGCGAGGAGTTCGGCCCGGTCCTCGGGCGACCAGTCGACGTCCTCGGAGCGCAGGGAGGAGACGGACGCCTTGATACCGGCGAGCGGGGTGCGCAGGTCGTGGCTGACGGCGGCGAGGAGGGCGGTGCGGATGCGGTTGCCCTCGGCGAGGGTGCGGGCGCGGTCGGCCTCGGACTGCAGGCGCTGGCGGTCGAGCACGACGGCGGCCTGAGCGGCGAACGCGGCGAGCACGCGGCGGTCCTCGGCGGGCAGCACCCGGCCGGAGAGGGCGAGCACCATGTCGTAGCCGCCGCCGACGGGCATGTCGACGTCGGCGTCCTCGGGCCGGTCGGGCGGGTGGGGTCCGACGCTGCCCGCGACGGTCCAGGGCTCGGTGTCGCCGGCGCGCTCCATGAGGGCGACGGACTCCATGGCGAAGGTCTCGCGGACCCGCTCCAGGAGCGCTTCGAGGCTGGTCTCGCCGCGCAGCACGCTGCCCGCGAGGAAGGACAGGATCTCGGACTCGGCGCGCAGCCGGGAGGCCTGGTGGGTGCGGCGGGCGGCCAGGTCGACGACGGAGGCGACGGACACGGCGACGCCCACGAAGATCGCGATGGCGACGATGTTCTTGGGGTCGGCGACGGTGAACAGGTGTTTGGGCGGGGTGAAGAAGTAGTTCAGGAGCAGGGAGCCGAACGCGGCCGAGGCCAGCGCCGGCAGCAGTCCGCCCACGAGGGCCGCCGCCACGGTCAGGGCCAGGAACAGCAGCATGTCGTTGGCGAGGCCGAGGTCGGCGTCGACGTGGGTGAGGGCGAGCGCGAGCAGCGCCGGGCCGCCGACGCCGATCAGCCAGCCCCACACGATCCGGGAGCGGCCGAGCCGGGCGCCGCGGGCGACGGGCAGTCCGCGGCCCTTGGCGACCTCCTCGTGCGTGACGATGTGGACGTCGAGGTCGGGCCCGGACTCGCGCGCGACGGTGGCGCCGACGCCGGGTCCGAACATGTACTGCCAGGTCTTGCGGCGCGAGGAGCCGAGGACGATCTGGGTGGCGTTGACGCCGCGCGCGAACTCCAGGAGCGCGGCGGGGATGTCGTCTCCGACGACGTGGTGGAAGGTGCCGCCGAGGTCCTCGACGAGGGTGCGCTGGACGGCGAGTTCCTTGGGCGAGGCCGCGGTCAGGCCGTCGCTGCGCGCGATGTAGACGGCGAGGACCTCGCCGCCGGCGCCCTTCTCGGCGAGCCGCGCGGCGCGCCGGATGAGGGTGCGGCCCTCGGGTCCGCCGGTGAGGCCGACGACGATGCGCTCGCGGGCCTGCCAGGTGGAGCGGATGTTGTGCTCGCCGCGGTACTCCTGGAGGTACTCGTCGGCGCGGTCGGCGACCCACAGGAGGGCCAGTTCGCGCAGCGCGGTGAGGTTGCCGGGGCGGAAGTAGTTGGACAGGGCCGCGTCGACCTTGTCGGGCTGGTAGATGTTCCCGTGCGCCATGCGGCGGCGCAGCGCCTGGGGCGACATGTCGACGAGTTCGATCTGGTCGGCGCGGCGGACGAACTCGTCGGGGACGGTCTCCTGCTGCCGTACGCCTGTGATGGATTCGACGACGTCGCCGAGTGATTCCAGGTGCTGGATGTTGACGGTCGAGATGACGTCGATGCCGGCGGCGAGCAGTTCCTCGACGTCCTGCCAGCGCTTGGCGTGGCGCGACCCGGGCACGTTCGTGTGCGCGAGCTCGTCGACGAGGGCGACGGCGGGGGCGCGGCGCAGCACGGCGTCGACGTCCATCTCGGGGAAGACGGCGCCGCGGTAGGTGATCTCCTGGCGCGGGATCCGTTCGAGGCCGTGCAGCATCACCTCGGTGCGGGGCCGGTCGTGGTGCTCGACGAAGGCGACGACGCAGTCGGTGCCGCGCTCGACCCGGCGGTGCGCCTCGGACAGCATGGCGTAGGTCTTGCCGACGCCCGGTGCGGAACCGAGGTAGATCCGGAGCTTGCCGCGTCCCATGGCCTCATCGTCTTCCTGTCACCGCCGCTCACGGTGTCGCAGAGTCGACCCTACGGCCAGGAATTCTCGCAAATGGGACGGAGGCCTGGTGAACGGGCCTCTTTGACAGAACTCTGATGCGGTGCGCGGGGTGCGTCAGGCGCGTCCGTGCTCGACGATCTCGCCGTCGCTGAGCTCCAGGACGCGGTCGGCGAGGTCGAGGAGCGTGGCGTCGTGCGTGGCGACGAGCGCGGTGACGTTCTCGCTGCGGACGACGGCGCGCAGGAGTTCCATGACGGCGAGCCCGGTCTGCGCGTCGAGCTGTCCGGTGGGCTCGTCGGCGATGAGCAGGGCGGGGGTGTTGGCGAGGGCGCGGGCGATGGCGACGCGCTGGCGCTGGCCGCCGGAGAGCTCGCCGGGCCGCTGTTTGGCGTGCCCGTCGAGGCCGACGAGGGAGAGCAGCAGGTCGACGCGCTCCTCGCGCTCGCGCGGGTCGGCGCCGCGCATCCGCAGGGGGATGCCGACGTTCTCGGCGGCGGTGAGGATCGGGATGAGTCCGAAGGACTGGAAGATGAAGCCGATGCGGTCGCGGCGCAACTCCAGGAGGCCGTTCTCGCCGAGGCCGGAGAGTTCGAGGCCGTCGACGACGATGCGTCCGCTGTCCGGCTGGTCGAGGCCGCCGACGAGGTTGAGCAGGGTCGTCTTGCCGGATCCGGAGCGTCCCTTGAGCGCGACGAGTTCGCCGCGGGGGATCTCGAAGGAGACGCCGCGCAGGGCGTGGACGGCGGCGGCGCCGGATCCGTAGGAGCGGTGCAGGTTCTCGACGACGACCATCGGGCCCTGTGGGTCCTTCTCCAGGACGGTGGTTCTCGCCTCGGCGCTCTCGCTCATCGGTACCGCTCCCCCGTACGTACGTTCCCGGCCGGGCGCCAGTATGGCCGCTGGGCGCCCGGCCGGGCAATGGTCGAGACCAGCTCGGACCGGTCATGGCCGGCGGGTTCCGACAGGTCCGGCGGGTCAGGCGGGGTTCTCCGCGTGGGTGAGGGTCTCCCAGGCGACGAACAGGTTGTTGGAGCCCGCGGGCCGCTGCTGTTCGGTGAGCTTCTGGGTGTTGGTCATGGCGGTGCCCAGGCGGGTGTGCAGGGCGTTGTAGCCGATCTCGGTGACGGGCCCGAGGCCGCGCTTCACGGTGCCGCCGCACAGCCAGCTCGGCGGCGTCTCACCGAGCTCGTAGCGGGACTGGAAGCCGAGCGCCTGGCGCAGCCGCTCGCCGATGTCCGTGCCGTACAGGTCCTGGCCCTGGATACGGCTGGTCTCGGCGATGTGGGAGATGGACGCGATGCCGTATCCGGTGTGGGTGAAGTCGCGGCAGGTCTCCTGCGTCAACCCGGTCACGAAGGTGGACTGGCCTTGCCAATACTTGACGATCTTCTCCTTGGTGTCGAGATGTTGACTCGGCACCGTCTTGGGCAGTGCACCGTCCGAGGCCAGGTACACATACGCGGGCGTGCGTGTACGGAAGGTGGCCATCGCCTTGTCGTACGAGGCCTTGTCCTCCAGGAAGACGGAGATGCCGACGGCGGCCTCCGTCATCGTGAGCTCCCAGTTGCCGTTGGAGTTGGAGCCGTTGATCACCTCGGGCAGGTAGACGTCGCGCAGCATGGTCCTGAAGCGGCCCTCGTTCGCCCAGCCGCCGGTGTACGTGTACTTGATGATCTCGGCGGCCTTGGGCCAGGAGGAGCCGGCCCAGCCGGTCTGCAGCGGGGCGTTGCTGTTGGTGTGGTCCTGGAGGGTGGCGGACCAGGCGTCCATGAGCGCGATCGACTTCTTCGCGTAGCGCTCGTCGCGGGTGAAGTACCAGGCGAGCGCGTCGGTGTACGCGGCGATGGCGTCCTCACGCTCGTCCGTGCAGCCGTAGTTGGGGTCGGAGTAGGAGCCGCACTCGACGATCGCCCGGGGCTTGGGCGTGCGGTTCAGGTCGGCGTACTTGCTGGCCTTCATCTGGTCGAAGGCGCTCTTCCAGGGCTGGGCACCGGCGTCGATCTTGGCCTTGGCGAAGTCCAGCTGCCCCTGGGAGACGGTGACGCCGGGGTGGGCGAACGCGGCGGGGGCGGCGTCGGCGCGGTCGGCGCCGGGCCAGGCGAGGGCTCCGGCGACCAGCGCGGTGACGGAGGCGACGGAGGTGAGGAGGGAGGCAAGCAGGGTGGTGCGCGGTCTTCCGTGACGAGCCTGCATGGTGGGGGCCATCCGTTCTCGTATGTGAACGTGGGGCGCCGATGTGAACCACGGCGCTGGCCGGTGACCCTAGGTACGGACCAGCATCCCGTCAAGTGCTCGGGAAGGGACGGCAGTTGAGGCCCCTGCCCCTCCAGCCTCCGACCTTCGGTCCATGGCCCCTGGGCGGACACGAAAACGGCCGGGGCCGCACACCCTCTCGGGATGTGCGGCCCCGGCCTCGTGCCTGTGCGGGTACCCGCGCGCCGATCGCGTCAGCGGACCTCGGTGATCTCCGGGCCACGGGCCAGCTGACCCATGCCGCCGGAGAAGCGCGAGCCCTCCTGGGTATCCTGCGCGGCCCCCTCGGCGACCATCTGCGCGTCGTCGGGGAGCTTGAGGACGATCGGGTCGCGCGGGGCCATCGGGCCGTCACCGCGCACGACGACGGTGTCCTTGAAGATCTGCTCCAGCAGGCCGGCAGCCTGCGGCTGCACCGCGCCCTGGCCGGAGATGACACCGCGCAGGAACCAGCGCGGGCCGTCCACGCCGACGAAGCGCACGACCTGGAAGCCGCCCGTGCCGTCGGGCAGCTGCACAGGCACCTGAGCCCGCAGCTCCCAGCCGAGCGGACCCTCGACCTCGTCGATCACACCACCCTGCTGAGTGATGCCACCGGCGATCTCCTCGCGGACCTCGCCCCAGATGCCCTCCTTCTTGGGGGCGGCGAAGGCCTGCAGCTGGACCGCGCTGTCCTGGAGGACCACGGTCGCGGCGACGATCGCGTCGCCCGCGACCTCCACCCGCAGCTCCATGCCCTCCACGCCGGGGACGAAGAGCCCGCCGAGATCGACGCGGCCCTCACCGGGCTCGCGGACCTCGGAGGAGTCCCAGGGACCGTCGGGACGCGGCTCGGGCTCGAGCCGCACACGCTCCTGCTCCCCGTCGACCCCGGTGTCGACGCCGTCGACCTGCTCGGCCTCGCCCGCCGCGTCCACTGCGTCTTCAGCGGAGCCGTTCTTCTTGCGACGTCCGAACACGTCACTGTCCTTCCCGGTCGGATACGACCGAAGCGTATCGATTCCCACCCTTTTGACCGCCTGTGCCCTCATGGGCGCCGGTGGAGCCGCCCACAGAGGCGTGTCCGCCGGTGGACCCGAATCCCCCCTCGGCCCGCACCGAGTCGGGAAGCTGCGCCACCTCGTGGAAGCGCACCCTCTCGACCTGCTGGACGACCAGTTGGGCAATCCGGTCGAAGCGCTCGAACCGCACGCTCTCGCGCGGGTCGAGATTCACCACGATCACCTTGATCTCTCCACGGTACCCGGCATCCACCGTCCCTGGGGCATTCACCAGGGCGACACCGCAGCGTGCGGCGAGACCGGACCGTGGGTGCACGAAGGCCGCGTACCCCTCGGGCAGGGCGATGGAAACACCCGTCGGCAGGACGGCCCGCTCGCCGGGGGCGAGCTCGCACGCCTCGGTGGTGCGCAGGTCCGCGCCGGCGTCTCCGGGGTGCGCGTACGCGGGCAGCGGTACGTCGGGGTCGACGCGCGTGATGAGCACGTCGAGGGGCTGGTGCGTCACGGGTTCACCTCGAAGGCACGGGCACGCCGGATCTGGTCCGGGTCGCTCATGGCCGCCTGGATCTCTTCCTCGCGGCCGTTCTCGATGAAGTGGTCGACCTTGACCTCGATGAAGAGGGCGTCGGCCCGGACCGCGACGGGCCCGTCGGGGCCGCCGATCCGGCCGGTCGCGGTCGAGTAGATCTTGCGGCCCGCGATGGCGGTGATCTCGGCGGACAGGTGCAGCACGGTGTCCACGGGCACCGGACGCACGTAGTCCGTCTCGAGACGGCCGGTCACGGCGATGGTCTGGATCAGCCAGTTCAGCGAGCCGAGCGTCTCGTCGAGCGCGGTCGCGAGCAGCCCGCCGTGGGCGAGCCCGGGCGCTCCCTGGTGCGCGGGGCGCACGGTGAACTCGGCGGTGACGTTGACGCCGTCACCGGCCCGCGCCGCCAGATGCAGCCCGTGCGGCTGCTCGCCGCCGCAGCCGAAACAGTGCCCGTAGTGCGCGCCGATGAGCGAGCCGGGGGCGGGGGCGTCGGGGTGCCGCACCGGCGCTATGGCGTCGGCGGGGGGCGTCAGAGCTGCTGAAGTACCACTCACAGGCGCAGACCTTACCCGCGCGTCCAGTGCGTTCACGCATCGTGCCAAGCTTGAGCGCATGGAGCTCTCGACGACGCCTTACGAAGAACGCCTCACCGCCCCGCGCGCGTGGTGGCTCGTCACGTTCCTGGCGGGCGTCGCGTGCGGCCTGACGCTGCTGCCCTTCGGCACGCTGCCGCTGCTCGGCGGCTTCGTCGGCGGCCTGCTCTTCGCGGCCGTGATCACCAGCTCGTACGGCTCCGTGCGGGTCCGCGTCGTGGGTGACGCGCTGATCGCGGGCGACGCGAAGATCCCGCTGGCGGCGCTGGGTGACGTGGAGGTCCTGGACGCGGAGGAGGCGCGCGCCTGGCGCACGTACAAGTCCGATCCGCGCGCCTTCATGCTGCTGCGCAGCTACGTGCCGACGGCGGTGCGTGCGGAGGTCACCGATCCGACCGATCCGACGCCGTACGTCTATGTGTCGACCCGGGAGCCCGAGGCGCTGGCGAAGGCGCTGCGCCGGGGCTGACGCGCGAGGGCCGCGGGCCGGGTGGCCGGACGGGCCGGGCGGGTGCCCGGACTCAGTCCTCGATCTCCAGGGCGTCCTTCGGGACGTCCAGGGCCGGCAGCTCGGGCAGGGCGTCCCAGGGCACCTGGAGGCGCCTGAGGTCCTTGCGCACGCGCTCGGCGAGCTTCTTGGTGTCCCGGCGGTTCATGACCGCGCCGACGGCCGCGCCGACCATGAACGGCGTCAGGCTCGGCAGGTTCCGCACCATGCGCTTCATGATCTGCTGGCGGAGCTCGCGCTTCATCTGGCCGCCGAGCGCCGCGTTGATCGTCATCGGTTTGGACACGTCGATGCCGCGCTCCTCCGTCCAGGAGGTCAGATAGGCGCTGGTGCGCTCTTTCAGACCGCCGGGCGGGCGCAGTCCGTAGACCTCGTGGAGCTCGGCGATGAGCTTGAGCTCGATCGCGGCGACTCCGGTGATCTCGGCAGCGAGCTCGGTCGGCATCGCGGGCGGTACGGGCAGCATGGCGGCGGCGCCGACTCCCGCGCCCACGGTGGACGAGGCGTTGGCCGCGCCCATGACGAGCTTGTCCGCGAGCTTCTCGGGGCCGAGGCCCGGGAACTGCCGGCGGAGCGTGGCCAGGTCCCGGACGGGGACCCGTGGCGCGTTGTCGATGATCCGGTCGGCGATGTAGCCGATACCGGCCTTGGCGGCGGCACCGCTTCTGACGATCCCCGTACGCGCGGCGCTGCCGCTCTTGGAGATGCCTGTCCGTGCGGCGCTGCCGCTTCTGCGTATGCCGTCCCTCACGGCCGCCGTACGGCTTCTGGCGGGCGGCTCCTCGGGCCGGGTCACGGCGCTGTGACCCGCTGAGCGCAGGTCCACCGTGCCGGTGGCCGTCGGGGCGCCCGCCGTCTGCCGGTCGTCCGCTGATTCGAGCGAGGCGTCTTCGAAGGGTGAAGAGCCTCGCTCGTCTTCGCGCACGGCCTCGGACGGGCCTTGTGCCGTCCCCGGGTCGTCCTTCTTCCGGGTCAGGCGCTTCCAGGGCGGGGTCGAGCCGGTCATGCCCGACCCTGCCTCAGTCGCAGTCGCGGCAGATCGGCTGACCGTTCTTCTCCCGCGCGAGCTGGCTGCGGTGGTGCACCAGGAAGCAGCTCATGCAGGTGAACTCGTCCTGCTGCTTGGGCAGGACGCGGACGGCCAGCTCCTCGTTCGAGAGGTCGGCGCCCGGAAGCTCCAGGCCCTCGGCCGCCTCGAACTCGTCCACGTCGACGTTCGACGCGGACTTGTCGTTCCGCCGGGACTTCAGTTCTTCGATGCTGTCCTCGTTGAGGTCGTCATCGGTCTTACGTGGGGTGTCGTAATCCGTTGCCATGTCGCTCTCCCCCTCTGGGTGTATGCGGTGTCTCAGCGCACGTAACGCATGAGAGGCCGGACTTGTGCCCGACCTGAGGCGGAGATTTTGCCTCACATCAAGGTCTGTTACTCAATCGACACCCAACCGGACTCCTCTTGAGTGATCGGCTTGGGTGGCGAACGGGACCGTACACGGTCCGATCAACGCACCGCACAGGCGCCATCCCGTGTACTTCCCGTGATCAGGGCGCCCGAAAACCCGGATTTTCCCGGCTTTCCGAAGGCCCGTGCGCTCACAGAGCGTGGATGGCCGGAAATTCGCCCATGTGATCGATCACACACGGACTCCCCGGGTGCAGGTCCCGAAAATTCCGCTAAAAGCGAACTCCTCCAGCGCGTCGGCGGAAGCATGTCAGATCCACAGGCGCGCCGCACATCGAACGCCTCTAGATCGGCAGGGTGACGCGCATCACGAGCCCACCCCCCTCGCGGGGTGTGGCGGTGATCCGGCCGCCGTGCGCCCGGGCCACGGACCGGGCGATGGACAGACCGAGGCCCACTCCCTTGTCGCTGCCGGTGCGCTCGGTGCGCAGCCGTCGGAACGGCTCGAAGAGGTTGTCGATCTCGTAGGCGGGGACCACGGGGCCCGTGTTGGCCACGACGAGGACCGCCTGGCCGTGCTGGGCCTCGGTGTCGACCTGGACCCAGCCGCCCTCGCGGACGTTGTACCGGATCGCGTTCTGCACCAGGTTCAGCGCGATGCGCTCCAGGAGTACGCCGTTGCCCTGGACGACCGCCTCCTTGCGCTCCCCGCGGATCTCCACACCCTTCTCGTCGGCCTCGGCCCGGGCCTGGTCGATCGCCTGCGAGGCGACCTCCGCCAGGTCCACGGGCTTGCGCTCGACGATCTGGTTGTCGCTGCGGGCGAGCAGGAGCAGGCCCTCCACGAGCTGCTCACTGCGCTCGTTGGTCGCGAGGAGTGTCTTGCCGAGCTGCTGGAGCTCCACGGGGGCGCCGGGATCGGAGAGGTGGACCTCCAGGAGGGTGCGGTTGATCGCCAGGGGCGTGCGCAGCTCGTGCGACGCGTTCCCCACGAAGCGCTGCTGGGCCGTGAAGGCCCGCTCCAGGCGGTCGAGCATCTCGTCGAAGGTGTCGGACAGCTCCTTGAGCTCGTCGTCCGGGCCGTCCAGCTCGATGCGGCGCGACAGGTCCGTGCCGGCCACGCGGCGCGCGGTGCGCGTGATGCGGCCCAGCGGGGACAGCACACGGCCCGCCATCGCGTACCCGAAGGCGAACGCGATGACCGCGAGGCCGAGCAGCGCCATGAGGGAGCGGCTCAGCAGGACGTCCAGCGCGTGGTTGCGCTGCTGGGCGACGCAGTCGTTCAGCGCGCTGTTCAGCTCGCTGGCCGGGAGCTTGGTGCCGTCCGGAATGTTGCAGACGCTGCTGGAGACCGTGCCTTCGACGATCTTGAAGGGGAGCTCGCTGCCCACGTTCAGGGCCTGGGCGGCGAGCAGGTAGATGATCGAGAGGAGCAGGATGCCCGCGATCAGGAACATGCCGCCGTAGAGCAGCGTGAGCCTTATGCGGATCGTGGGCCGGAGCCAGGGGAAGGGCGGTTCGTCCTTCGCCCCTGGCTTCCAGGTCGGTTTCGGGGGCGCCGAGGGGGGCGCGGGGGTGGCGGCCATGGAGAACTCAGATCCGGTAGCCCGAGCCGGGCACGGTGACGATGACGGCGGGCTCGCCGAGCTTGCGGCGCAGGGTCATGACGGTGACGCGCACGACGTTCGTGAACGGGTCCGTGTTCTCGTCCCAGGCCTTCTCGAGGAGCTGCTCCGCCGAGACGACGGCGCCCTCGCTGCGCAGCAGGACCTCCAGGACGGCGAACTCCTTGGGCGCGAGCTGGACCTCCTTGCCGTCGCGGAAGACCTCCCGGCGGTTCGGGTCGAGCTTGATGCCGGCGCGCTCCAGGACGGGCGGCAGGGGCACGCTCGTGCGGCGGCCGAGCGCCCGCACGCGGGCCGTCAGCTCGCTGAACGCGAAGGGCTTGGGGAGGTAGTCGTCGGCGCCCAGCTCCAGGCCCTCCACGCGGTCGCTGACGTCGCCGGAGGCGGTGAGCATCAGGATGCGGGTGGGCATGCCCAGCTCGACGATCTTGCGGGCGACGTCGTCGCCGTGCACGAGCGGGAGGTCGCGGTCGAGGACGACCACGTCGTAGTCGTTGACGCCGATGCGCTCCAGGGCGGCCGCACCGTCGTACACGACGTCGACGGCCATGGCCTCCCGGCGCAGTCCGGTGGCCACCGCATCGGCGAGCAGCTGCTCGTCCTCGACGACGAGTACGCGCACGTCGCTTGTCCTTCCTCTGGTCACCTGCGGGCAGCGCTCGGGCGCACACGGGCAGGTTCGGTCACGGGGTGTGAGTCACCATCCTGCCCCTTTCGGCCATAAACCGGCTGTAAGGCGGTGTGAGGCCCCGGGAATGCCGGTTTTTCTCGTGGGGTTGAGGTTTCCGCGGGAGGAAGCACGGGGAGGACGGGTTTACACCCGCGATCACGCTTTGTATGTGGCATGCCACGAGCCGCTTCCCGTAAGGCGTTTCGGGACGTGATCGCCCCTTCCACCGGGCACACCCCCGTGCCACCGACCCACGACCCAGGACGAGGGGGCGCAACCATGGACGCATTCACCGCAGGACTTCTGCAGCGCATAAGGGCGGCCGAGACCGACCTGACGCGGGCGCGCGAGACCGGCGACGACTTCCTTGCCGAGGTCGAGCAGGGCGAGCTGGACGACCTGCGTCGTCTCGCCGCCGAGCACGGCGTGGAGATCCACGCCTGAGCGTCAGCGCTTCGCAGTGAACGCAGTGAGCACGCGTGAGGGCCCCGGCGCCTGGTTCGATCCAGGCGGGCGCCGGGGCCCTCACGCGTGTCCTGGGCCGGTGGCTCAGTCGTGCCAGGCGCCGAGCGCTTCCAGCCAGGCCTGGAGCGGCTCGAACAGGCCGGGCGGCGCGGCGATCGCGAGCTCGGGCGACACGGGGACGCCGGGACGCCCGCCGGTGAGCGCGCCCGCCTCGCGCGCGATGAGCTCTCCTGCGGCGTAGTCCCAGGGGTTCAGTCCGCGCTCGTAGTACGCGTCGAGCCGGCCCGTGGCGACGTCGCACAGGTCGATGGCCGCGGAGCCGCCGCGCCGGATGTCGCGCACGCGCGGGATCAACTGGCGTACGACGTCGGCCTGGTGGACGCGGCGTGACTCCAGGTAGCCGAAGCCGGTGCCGACCAGGGCCTGCTCGAAGGGGGGCGCCACGCGCGCGTGGGCGGGGCGGTCGTTCACGTACGCGCCCTCGCCGAGGACCGCGCGGTAGGTCTCGCCGCGCAGGGGTGCGGCGACGACGCCGACGACGGTCTCGCCGTCCTTGCGGGCGGCGATGGAGACGGACCAATCGGGGCGCCCGTACAGGTAGTTGACTGTTCCGTCGATGGGGTCGATCACCCATTCGACGCCGGTGGTGCCCTGGGTGGCGGCGCCCTCCTCGCCGAGCACCCCGTCGTCGGGGCGGCGCTCGGCCAGGTAGTCCGTGATCAGCTTCTCGGACGCGATGTCCATCTCGGTGACGACGTCGACGGCGCTGGTCTTGGTGGCGGCGACGCCGAGGTCGGCGGGCCGGCCCTCGCGCAGGAAGACGCCCGCGCGGGCGGCGGCCTCCAGGGCGACGTCGAGCAGTTCTGCGGTGAGGCCCTCGGGGGCCCTGTCGTCGGTCACGTGGCCGTCCTTACGCGTACGGGCTGTCGGCGCCCGCGGCGGCGGGCTTGGGGGTGCGGGCCGGGCAGCAGCCCACGGGGCACAGGTCGTGGCTCGCGCCGAGCGCGCCGAGGGCGCAGGGGGTGACCTGTCGGTCGCTCTCCGAGGCGGCCCGCTCCAGGACCAGGTCGCGCACGGCGGCGGCGAAGCGGGGGTCGGCGCCCACGGTGGCGGAGCGGCGCACGGGCAGGCCGAGCTCGGCGGCCTTGGCGGTGGCCTCGGTGTCGAGGTCGTAGAGGACCTCCATGTGGTCCGAGACGAACCCGATGGGGGCCATGACGACGGCCGGGACCCCGGCCTCGTGCCGCTCCTCCAGGTGGTCGCAGATGTCGGGCTCGAGCCAGGGGATGCTCGGGGCGCCGGAGCGGGACTGGTAGACGAGCTGCCAGGGGTGGTCGACGCCCGTCTCCTCGCGCACGGCGTCGGCGATCAGCCGCGCGACGTCCAGGTGCTGCTTCACGTACGCGCCGCCGTCCCCGTGGTCCTCGACGGTGCCGGAGGTGTCGGCCGCGGCGGTGGGGATGGAGTGCGTGGTGAACGCGATGTGGGCGCCGTCGCGCACGTCGTCGGGCAGGTCGGCGAGCGACTTCAGGACGCCGTCCACCATGGGGCGCACGAAGCCCGGGTGGTTGAAGTAGTGGCGCAGCTTGTCGACGCGCGGCAGCTCCCGGCCCTCGGCCTCCAGGGTGGCGAGCGCGTCCGCCAGGTTCTCCCGGTACTGGCGGCAGCCCGAGTACGAGGCGTACGCGCTGGTGGCCAGGACGAGGATGCGGCGGTGGCCGGCGGTGGCCATGTCGCGCAGGACGTCGGTCAGGTAGGGCGACCAGTTCCTGTTCCCCCAGTACACCGGGAGGTCCAGGCCGTGGTCGGCGAAGTCCTTGCGCAGGGCGTCCAGCAGGGCCCTGTTCTGCTCGTTGATGGGGCTGACGCCACCGAACCGGAAGTAGTGCTGTCCGACCTCCTTGAGCCGCTCCTTGGGGATGCCGCGGCCCTTCGTCACGTTCTCCAGGAACGGGACGACGTCGTCAGGGCCTTCGGGGCCGCCGAAGGAGAGCAGCAGCAGGGCGTCGTAGGGGCGGGCGTCCGGGGTGGCAGCGTGCGCGTCTGGCATGGCTTCGATCCTGCCACCCGCCACCGACAGGCGGGGAACCGCCATGCCACCGCTCCGTGACACGCGTAAGCTGTATCAGCTGCACTTACGCCTTACCCCTTACGTCCGGCCCCGCCGAGCCGCGCTGCGGTGTGCCTGGACGACGCCTGACCGGAGTCGAGTTGCCCAGCCCGTACCGCGCCATTTTCGCCCTCCCCGGCACCAAGAGCTTCTCGGTGGCCGGGTTCCTGGGCCGGATGCCCCTGTCGATGATGGGCATCGGGATCGTCACGATGATCTCGCAGCTGACCGGGCGTTACGGGCTCGCGGGAGCCCTGTCGGCGACCGTCGCGCTGTCGGCGGCGGCCATCGGCCCTCAGATCTCACGGCTCGTGGACCGGCACGGGCAGCGCCGGGTGCTGCGCCCGGTCACACTGGTGTCCCTGGTGGCGGCCGCGGCGCTCCTGTTGTGCGCGAAGTACGCGGCGCCGGACTGGACGCTCTTCGTGAGCTGCGCGTTCATCGGCTGTGTGCCGAGCGTCGGGTCGATGATCCGGGCGCGGTGGGCGTCGCTGTACTCGGAGACGCCGCGGCAGTTGCACACCGCGTACTCGTTCGAGTCGGTCATCGACGAGGTGTGCTTCATCTTCGGGCCGATCATCTCGATCGGTCTGTCCACCGCCTGGTTCCCGGAGGCGGGCCCGCTCCTGGCGGCGTGTTTCCTCGCGGTCGGCGTCTTCTGGCTGACCGCCCAGCGGGCCACGGAGCCCACGCCGCACCCGCGCGAACAGCACAACGGCGGTTCGGCGCTCCGCGCGGGCGGCCTGCAGGTGCTGGTGGCCACCTTCGTGGCGACGGGCGCGATCTTCGGGGCGGTCGACGTGGTGACGGTGGCCTTCGCCGAGGAGCGCGGGCACAAGTCGATGGCCAGTGTCGTGCTCGCCCTGTACGCGGCCGGGTCCTGTCTCGCGGGCGCCCTCTTCGGGCTGCTGCACTTCAAGGGGGCTCCCGCCCGCAGGTGGCTGGTGGGAGTCGTCGCGATGGCCGTGAGTATGATCCCCCTCCAACTGGTCGGGGGCCTGCCGTTCCTGGCCGTGGCGCTCTTCGTTGCGGGCCTGTCCGTCGCACCGACGATGATCACGACGATGGCCCTCGTCGAACAGCACGTACCACGCGCGAAACTGACCGAGGGCATGACCTGGGTGAGCACCGGACTCGCGGTCGGTGTCGCGCTCGGTTCCTCCGCGGCCGGCTGGGTGATCGACGCCGCCGGCGCGAAGGCCGGGTACGGGGTGCCCGGAGTCTCGGGCGCCGTCGCGGTCGTCGTCGCGCTCCTCGGCTATCGCCGGCTGCAGCAGCCGGTTCCGCAGCGGGGAGGGACTTCCGATGAGCACGGCGCAGACGGGCAGCACGAAGAGCGGCGAAGCGTGGCGTAACTGGGCGGGGAACGTCGTCTCCCGCCCGGTGCGCGAGGTGACGCCCGCCTCGGTCGAGGAACTGACCGAGGCCGTGCGCCGGGCCGCCGAGGACGGCCTGAAGGTGAAGGCCGTCGGCACCGGTCACTCGTTCACCGCGGCAGCCGCTACCGACGGGGTGTTGATCCGCCCTCAACTGTTGACGGGCATCCGCGGCATCGACCGGGAGAACGGCACGGTCACCGTCGAGGCCGGCACTCCGCTCAAGAGGCTCAACATGGCCCTGGCGCGCGAGGGTCTGTCGCTCACGAACATGGGCGACATCATGGAGCAGACCGTCTCCGGGGCGACGAGCACCGGCACGCACGGCACGGGCCGCGACTCGGCCTCGATCTCGGCGCAGATCAAGGGCCTCGAGCTGGTCACGGCGAGCGGCGAACTGCTGACCTGCTCCGAGAAGGAGAATCCCGAGGTCTTCGCGGCCGCGCGGCTCGGCATCGGCGCGCTCGGCATCGTCACGGCCCTCACCTTCGCCGTGGAGCCGCTCTTCCTGCTCACCGCGCGCGAGGAGCCGATGGCGTTCGACCGCGTCCTCGCCGACTTCGACGAGCTCCACGCGGAGAACGAGCACTTCGAGTTCTACTGGTTCCCGCACACGGGCAACTGCAACACCAAGCGCAACAACCGCAGCGCGGGCCCGGAGGCCCCGGTGTCGAGGGTGAGCGGCTTCGTCGAGGACGAGCTGCTGTCCAACGGCCTGTTCCAGGTGGTCAATTCGATCGGCCGCGCGGTGCCCGCCACGATCCCGGCGATCGCCAAGATCTCCAGCAAGGCCCTGTCGGCCCGGACGTACACGGACATTCCCTACAAGGTCTTCACATCCCCGCGCCGGGTCCGCTTCGTGGAGATGGAGTACGCGGTTCCGCGCGCGGCCCTGGTGGACACGCTGCGCGAGCTGAAGTCCATGGTGGACCGCTCGAACCTGCGGATCAGCTTCCCCGTCGAGGTGCGCACGGCCCCGGCCGACGACATCACGCTGTCGACGGCGTCCGGCCGGGACAGCGCGTACATCGCGGTCCACATGTACAAGGGCACCCCGTACCAGCGGTACTTCACGGCCGCGGAGCAGATCTTCACGGCCCATGAGGGGCGCCCGCACTGGGGCAAAGTGCACACGCGCGACGCCGAGTACTTCGCGTCGGCGTACCCGCGCTTCGGCGAGTTCACGGCGCTGCGCGACCGGCTCGACCCGGACCGTCTGTTCGGCAACGCCTACCTGCGCCGGGTCCTGGGCGACTGACGACGCGGCCGGCCCGCCCCTACTGGGCGGCCGGCTGTCCCCCGGCGCCGGCGGCGCCCTCGGCGGCTCCGGTGGCCGAGCCCTCGTCGCCCGTACCGGATCCCGCGCTCTGCGACGGGGTGGGCGTGGGCGTCGGGCTCGTGGAGGCGCCCTCGTCGTCGGAGCCCGTCCCCGGGTCCGTACCGGAGTCGTCGCCCGAGCCGGTGCCCGTGCCGGCTCCGCTGTCCGGGTCGGTGCCGCTCCCCTTGCCGGTGCTGCCGCTCGGCGACGGGTCGGCCGGGCCGTCCTGGGCCGCGCCGCCGTCCTGCTGCCGCGTGCTGTCCTCGGTGCCGGTGCTGCTGCCGTCGGACGGTCGCGTGGACGTGCCGGGCGCGGGGGTGTCGTCGCCGGAGGACTTCCCATGGCCGGTGAAGGCGTCGCGGAACGTGGTGCTCCCGCTGTCTCCGTTGAAGCTGTGGCCGGACACGAGCTCGTACGTGGTGATGCCGCCCATGGTGACGCCGAACACGAGTGCGGCGGCGATCAACGGCCGCTTCCAGCTCTTGACGCGGGAGCGATGAACCGTGCCCTCGGTGAACTCGTCGCCCGTGCCCGCGAGCTCCGGCTCGGCGGGAGAGAGCGGGCCGGACGGGTCGTACGGGCCGGCGTCGGCGGTCCTGAGCAGGCGGGTCGCCTCGTCGACGGGGCTCGCGGCCAAAAGCTGGGTGCGCTCCGGGTCTGCCGTGCCGAGCAGCCGCGTCCGTTCCGGATCGCTCTCGGGGTCGTCGGGCAGGAGATCGGCGACGGCTCCGGTGTCGAGGATCCGGGTGCCGTCCTCGTCGGCCGGCCAGGCGTCGTCGTCGGCGCCGGAGGGGCGGCCCCAGGTCGTGGTGGTGGGCAGCACACCGGCGGCGGGCTGCGGGACGCCGGTCGCGACGGCCTTCTTGGAGGTCATGACCTGCGTGGCGTCCATGGAGGCGTCGGAGCGGAAGGTCCGGGGCACCGGACGCCCTTCCGCGGTGACGGGTACCTGACGGCCCTTCGGCTTCGTCTGGACCGCGGCGTCACGTATCTGCTCGCCGGTCCGCTTGAAGAAGTGCTGGAACACGGTGCCTCCGCAGGTCGCGAGGGCACTCACGACACCGGCGCCGAGGATCGTCCCGTAGACACCGAAGCTGGAGGCGAGTTTCGCGGCCACGACGGCGGCGACCGCACTGCCCGCCACCTGAGGCACGCTCAGATCCAGCCGCTTCTTCTCCTTGACCTCGTCCTGACCGTCTTTGGAGTTCTCCGGCTTCTCGCCCATCTGTGGATCTTGCCTGCCTTTCTCGACATAACGCCCAATACACAGGAAGCCCTCGAGGCTACGCGAACTTCTTGTGTCGCACGACAAGGGGACGTACGGACGAAGAGCGCAGTTCCGGTTCTGCAGATTTCGTGAAGCACGCCACGCGGATCCCCCACGAATCGCCCTTCCGGTACCGGGGGCCCGTACCCAACTCCCCTCCCCTGTGAGAAGTTCGGCGGCGTGCCGATCCACGTGAGTGGCCCGAATGGAGTACTGTTGCGAGCCCTGGGCCCGGTCTCCCGCCAGGGTGCCCGAGGCCTTCCAGGACCGTCAGGAGGGGGCTCGTTGCACAGGGTGACGACTTCGGTCACTTAGCGTTGCGAACAGGTAACCGTGCCATAACGGCGATCCTGGGCCCGTGCCCGACACGCCGGGCAACTCAGCAAGGTTGTGGCAGGCTGCACCCGGGCAGGCCACACTCGACTAGCGGAAGCAGCGACGCACGTGACGTCGGCAGGCACCACCCGGGAGGTCCCCATGCCCGAACTGCGTGTCGTGGCCGTCTCTAACGACGGCACACGGCTGGTGCTGAAGGCTGCGGACAGCACGGAGTACACGCTTCCGATCGACGAGCGCCTCCGGGCCGCGGTACGCGGCGACCGTCCGCGCCTCGGCCAGATCGAGATCGAGGTGGAGAGCCATCTCCGCCCCCGCGACATCCAGGCGCGTATACGAGCCGGTGCCTCCGCCGAGGAGGTCGCCCAGCTCGCGGGCATCCCCGTCGACCGTGTGCGCCGCTTCGAGGGCCCCGTGCTCGCGGAGCGTGCCTTCATGGCCGAGCGGGCCAGGAAGACTCCTGTGCGCCGTCCCGGCGAGAACACCGGCCCCCAACTCGGCGAGGCGGTGCAGGAGCGGCTCCTGCTGCGCGGCGCCGACAAGGAGACCGTCCAGTGGGACTCGTGGCGCCGCGACGACGGCACCTGGGAGGTCCTGCTCGTCTACCGGGTCGCGGGTGAGCCGCACTCGGCGAGCTGGACCTACGACCCGCCGCGCCGGCTCGTCCAGGCCGTGGACGACGAGGCGCGTTCGCTGATCGGCGAGTCCGACGACATCGGTGCGCCCGAACCCACGTTCCCGTTCGTGCCGCGGATCGCCCGGCTGCCCCGGGACCGACCGCTGGACCGCGCCCTGGACCGGCAGTTGGAGCGTCCGACGCCGCCGGAGCCCTCTTCCGAGGAGAACCTCCCGGCGATCGCGTCGTCGTCTTCGGAGCGGGACTCGCTGACCAGCCTCCTGGAGGCCGTGCCGAGTTACCGCGGCGACCTCGTGCTGCCGGAGCGTCCGTCGGCGGCCCCCGAGCCGCCTCCGCTGGAGGAGCCGGAGCCGCCCGCGGCCGCCGAGGCCGTGGAGGAGCCGCCCGCCGCGTCGGCCGGTGCGGGATCCGCGTACGCGGACGTCCTGATGCCGCGCAGCGTGGCGGGACACCGGGACCGGCTCACCGGGACCACGGACCGCCAGGCCGAGGCCGACGGGGTGCGTCCGGGACGCCGTGCCGCGGTGCCGAGTTGGGACGAGATCGTCTTCGGTACGCGCCGCAAGAAGCAGGACTGACAGAAGGCCAGGACTGCCTGAGGAAGCGGGAAGAACCAGTTCCCGTAGAGGCCGACGACAGCGTCGGGGTCCGCGCCGAGTGATCGGTGCGGGCCCCGACGGCGTCTCACCGCACGGGCGTCACTGGGGATCCGGGCCCGTCGCCACCGGACGGGACGCGTCCGAGGACCACTCCGACCAGGAACCCACGTAGAGCTGCGCGTCGATGCCCGCCACGGCCAGCGCGAGCACCTGGTGGGCGCCGGAGACTCCGGAGCCGCAGTACACGCCGACCTGGTCCGGATCGCCGGTCGCACCAAGGGACTTGAAGCGCTCCGCGAGCTCGGCCGCCGGGCGGAACCGGCCGTCCTCCGCGACGTTCTCCGTCGTCGGCGCCGACACCGCGCCCGGGATGTGGCCGCCGATCCGGTCGATGGGCTCCACGTCGCCGCGGTAGCGCTCGGCCGCCCGCGCGTCCAGAAGGAGACCCGAGCGGGCCAGCGCGGCCGCGTCGTCCGCGTCGAGGAGGCCCCTGGCACCCGGTGCAGGGGTGAAGGTGCCGGCCCGCGGGGCCGGTACGGACGTCTCCAGGGGGCCGTCCCAGGCCGCGAGGCCGCCGTCCAGGACCCGTACGGACGGGTGACCGGTCCAGCGCAGCATCCACCAGGCGCGCGCCGCCGCCCAGCCCTGGCCGCCGTCGTACACGACCACGTCCCGGTCCGCCGAGACGCCCGCGGTCCGCATCGTGGCGCCGAACGCCTCCGTGTCGGGCAGCGGGTGGCGCCCGCTCGCACCCGCGTGGCCTGCCAGTTCCGCGTCCAGGTCGATGAAGACGGCCCCCGGGATGTGACCGGCGCGGTACTCCGCGCGGCCGTCGAAGGCGGGCTCGCCGGCGGCCTTGGCGGTGCTCAGCTGCCAGCGGACGTCGAGCAGCACGGGCGGGGTCGCCCCCGCCAACTCGCTCGCGAGTTCGGATGCGGTGATGATGGCATTCATGGAGGCCATCCTTGCTCATGGGCTGGCCCGAGCGGCGACGTTCGGCTAGCGTGCTCGATCGACTACCGAGCGTTCACCCCCGGTCACGGCCGGGATGTGGCGCCGCGACGACTGCGCGACCCGAATGCGGGCACCCAAGGCGAGGGCCCGGTCGGTTACGGCGTGGTCCGGGAGCTCCGCGCGGCACGGAGTGCCGCCATCAGAGGAGAGAGTGACGATGACCGAGGCAGCGGCCCGGCACGCACCTGGCACCCCCTGCTGGGTGAGCCTGATGGTGCACGACATGGCGGCGACCCAGGAGTTCTACAGGGCGCTGTTCGGCTGGGAGTTCGGGCCGGGCCCCGAGCAGCTCGGCCCGTACGTGCGGGCGCTGCTCGAAGGCAAGGAGGTGGCCGGGATCGGTCAGCTGCCGCCGGACCGGCAGTTCCCCGTGGCGTGGACGCCGTATCTGGCCTCGGACGACGCGGACGCGACCGCCGAGTCGGTGCGGCACTGCGGCGGCACCGTAGGGGTGGGGCCGCTGGACGCCGGGGAGGCGGGGCGGATGGCGATCGGCTCCGATCCGGAAGGCGCGGTGTTCGGCATCTGGCAGGCCGCTGCGCACCTGGGCACGGGGCTGACCGGGGTGCCGGGCACGGTGGCGTGGAACGAGCTGGTGACGCGGGAGACGGCGAGCGTCGCGAAGTTCTACGAGGCGGTGTTCGGATACGCCGAAGAGGCCGTCGTCTCGGCCGACTTCGACTGTCTGACGCTGTGTCTGGACGATCGACCCGTGGCGTCCGTGCAGGGCGTCGGGCATGCGCTCCCCCGGGATCGCGGGCCGCACTGGATGACGTACTTCGAGGTCACGGACGTGGACGAGTCCGTCGAGCGGGTCGCGGATCTGGGCGGGCATGTGGTGCGTCCGCCCCGGGACGGCGCGCACGGGCGGGTGGCGACGGTGGCGGACCCGGAGGGCGCGACGTTCGCGCTGGTGACGTCGCAGGAGCGGGAGCGGGACAGGTAGGCGTTCCTGCGGCCGGTGGCGCCGGGCGGTCAGTCGGCGGCGACGGGCAGCACGTCCGGGGACAGGGCTCCGGCGCGCGTGGAGGCGGCGGTCATCCGGCGCCGGTGGTGGCGCCGGCAGAGCACCTCGTAGCCGATCTCGTCCTCGGCGTGGTTCACGTCGCCGACCACGACCTGGGCGCCCTCGACGACCATCTCGCCGTTGATCGTGCGCGCGTTGTGGGTGGCGCGGGCTCCGCACCAGCAGAGCGCCTCGACCTGCAACACCTCGACGCGGTCGGCCAGTTCGACCAAGCGCTGCGAGCCGGGGAACAGCTTGGAGCGGAAGTCGGTGGTGATCCCGAAGGCGTAGACGTCCAGGTCCAGGTCGTCGACGACGCGGGCGAGCTGGTCGATCTGGCCGGGCGCGAGGAACTGGGCCTCGTCGGCGATCACGTAGTCCACCCTGCCGCCCTGGGAGAGGTGCTCGACGACGTACGCGTACACGTCCAGGTCGTCGGCGACCTCGACGGCGTCGGTGACCAGGCCGAGGCGCGAGGAGAGCTTGCCCTCGCCGGCCCGGTCGTCGCGGGTGAAGATCATGCCCTGGAGGCCGCGCGCGGAGCGGTTGTGCTCGATCTGCAGAGCCAGGGTGCTCTTTCCGCAGTCCATCGTTCCGGAGAAGAACACCAGCTCGGGCATGGGGAAGTGAGCACCTTTCAGGGGGAGTTCAGGGAGGACTGACGGGTCGGTCGGGCGGGCGTGGCGCGTTCAGGAGCGTACTTCGAGAAGGGGCACGAGCTGCTCTGCCTCCGTCATGGAGCCGTGGTTGCCGACCATCTTCGACTCGTTCGGCTCGTTCTCGGACGCGATGATGACGACGTCGTCGCGGGCGGCCGCGATCACGTCGCCGAGGCGCTCGTAGACCCGTTGATCGATCTGTGGACCGAACCAGCCGGCGGCGATCGCCTCGTCGCGGCTCGCGATCCAGAACTGCTCGCCGAGGACCTCGCGCCACACGGCGAGGACGTCGCCCTGGGCGCCCGGGACCGCGTACACGTGGCGCGCGCGGCCCTCGCCGCCGAGCAGGGCGACTCCGGCGCGCAGCTCCCAGTCCTCGTCGAAGTCGATGCGGGACTGCTCGTCGAAGGGGATGTCGATCATGCCGTGGTCGGCGGTGACGTACAGGGCGCTGCGGGGCGGGAGCTGCTCGGCGAGGCGCTGGGCGAGGCGGTCGACGTACATGAGCTGGCCGCGCCAGGCGTCGGAGTCGACGCCGAAGCGGTGCCCCTTGCCGTCGACCTCGCTGTAGTAGGTGTAGACGAGCGAGCGGTCGCCCGCCGCGAGTTGCTCGGCGGCCAGGTCCATGCGGTCCTCGCCGGAGAGGCGGCCGTGGAAGGTGCCGCCGCTAAGCGCGATCTTGGTGAGCGGTGTCGACTCGAAGGCGGGTGCGGAGACCTGTGCGGTGTGCACTCCGGCGGCGTGGGCGCGCTGGAAGACGGTCGGGTACGGCTGCCAGGTCTGCGGCTTCGTCCACGGGTTCCAGCGGAGCTGGTTCATGAGCTCGCCGGTGTCCGGGTTGCGCACCGTGTAGCCGGGCAGGCCGTGGGCGCCGGGCGGCAGGCCGGTGCCGACCGAGGCGAGGGAGGTCGCGGTGGTGGCCGGGTAGCCCGCGGTGATCGGGCGGCCGGTGCCGCCGCGCGAGGACGCCATGAGCGAGCTGAGGAAGGGTGCCTCGTCGGGGTGCTCGCGCAGCTGGCGCCAGCCGAGGCCGTCGATGAGGAAGACGCAGGCGCGGTCGGCCGGGGCGAGCTCGGGGATCGCCGCGGTGCAGTCGGGGACGCCGAGGTGGGAGCCGAGGGTCGGCAGCAGGTCGGCGAGGGAGCCGGAGCCGTACGCCGGGACGGGAGCGGTGTGGACGGGCAGGGGCTCTACGTCGTCCCAGGCGGCCTGGGTCATCGGCGTCCCGCGTCCGCTGTCGCCTCGGACAGGGACTGGGCGAAGGTCAGGGCCTGGCGGACCGTCTCCGGGCCGTCGCCGGCCTCGCTGACGCGCAGGCTCAGGTCGTCCGCGGTGGAGCTGCCCGTGTAGCCGTGGTCCGCCTCGCAGTTCGGGTCGCCGCAGGCGGCGGGCTCGAGGTCGATGCGGGAGACGGCGCCCCAGCCGATGGTCAGGACGACCTCGCGCGGCAGGGTGCCGGGGACGTACTTCTCGGGGTTCGCCACGACGCGGCTGAGGACGACCGAGGAGATCCGGCCGATCTTGACGGACTCGGTGGAGGTCGTCGCGTAGGGCGTCGGGGAGGTGCTGTCGGCGGCCTGCTCGTCGGTGTGGCTGACGATGAAGCGGGTGTCGGTCAGGACCAGGACGGTGACATGACGGCGCACCTCGTTCGCGTCGAACGTGGTCTCCTGGTGCACGAGGTACGACGAGATCGCCTCGCCGCCCACCGCGGCCTCGACCGCCTCGGCCACGAGGGCCGGGTAGTAGCCGCTGCGCTCGATCGCCGCGCGCAGCCCTTGGGTCGTCGTACTGGTCTTGGCCATGCCGTCCATCCTAAGGCCCGTGCGGAGGCCTCCGGTGCGCCTGTGGACAACGCTCGCGGGGCCCCGGCCCGCCCGTGGCCGGGTCAGAAGGCGACGGGAAGGGTGCGGGGGCCGAGGTCGTCGCGGGCGGGTGGTGGCGCGAGGCGGACGGAGGCGCCGAGGACGGTGACGCCGTCCTGGGCGACCACGACCGGCTCGAGGGCGACCGCCACGACCTCGGGGTGGTCGTCGACGAGTCTCGAGACGCGCTGGAGGACCTCCTCCAGGGCGGGTGTGTCCACGGGGGCGGCGCCGCGCCAGCCGAACAGGATCGGTGAGGTCTTGATCGAGCGGACGATCGCCTGGGCGTCCTTGTCGGTGACGGGGATCAGTCGGTGCGCGGTGTCACCGAGCAGCTCGGAGGGGGCTCCGGCGAGGCCGAAGGAGAGCACGGCGCCGGCCGCGGGGTCGATGACCGCGCGGACGACGGTGTCGACGCCGCGCGGTGCCATCGCCTGGACCACGGGGCGCAGCTCGGCCGGCTTGCCGAGGCGGTCGGTGAGCTCTTCGTAGGCGCGACGCAGCTCGCGCTCGTCGGCGAGGTCGAGGCGGACGCCGCCGAGGTCGGCGCGGTGGCGCAGGTGCGGGGCGGTGGTCTTGAGCGCGACCGGGTAGCCGAGCGCGGCGGCGGCCTGTGCCGCCTGGTCCGCGTCGAGGGCGGGCAGGGTCTGGCGGACGGTGATCCCGTAGTGGGCGAGGAGGGTGCGGGTGTCCTCCGGGGTGAGCTCGGCCCCGCGCGGGTCGTCGTCGGCGGCGAGCGCGGCGGCGATCAGGGCGGCGGCCCCGGTCTCGTCGATGTCCTCGTACTCGGGGACCTTGCCGGGCTCGGCCGCGTCGCGCCGCCACTGGGCGTACTTGACCACTTCGGAGAGGGCGTGGACGGCGCGCTCGGCGGCCGGGTAGGCGGGGATGAGGCGCGGGGTGGCGCCGGCCGGGGTCTCGGCCGTGGCGGGGGCCGGGCGGGGGGCCTGGGTGTCGGGCGCGTTGGGTCCGGTGCTGACCGCGCGGGAGAGGGCTTCGGCAAGGCCGCCGAGCTCGACGTGGACGACGAGGACCGGCTTGGCGGGCACGGTGGCCGCGGCGGCGCTGAGGGCGGCCGCGAGCTCGGCGTCGCCGGTGATGTCCTCCCCCACGGCGGGCATCGCGGTGACGACGACGGCGTCGGTCTTGTCGTCGGCGAGGGCGGCTTCGAGCGCGGCGCGGAAGTCGGCGGCGGTGGCGGCGGTGGTCAGGTCGCGGGGCGGCTTGGGGCGCAGGCCTTCGGAGAGGCACACGTCGTAGGTGAGCAGGCCGAGCGATTCCGAGTTGCCCAGGATGGCGACGCGGGGGCCGGCGGGCAGCGGCTGGCGGGCCAGGAGGAGGCCGGTGTCGACGAGCTCGGTGATGGTGTCGACGCGGATCACACCGGCCTGGCGCAGGAGGGCGGAGACCGTGCCGTAGGGCAGGCGGGTGGCGCGGACGGTGTGCCCGGTGGGGGCGACTCCACTGTGCCGGGCGCCCTGGACGACCACGAGGGGCTTGGCGGTGGCGGTGCGGCGGGCGAGGCGGGTGAACTTGCGGGGGTTGCCGATCGATTCGAGGTACATGAGGGCGACGTCGGTGTCGGGGTCGTCGTACCAGTACTGCAGGACGTCGTTGCCGGAGACGTCCGCGCGGTTGCCCGCGGAGACGAAGGTGGAGACGCCGGTGACTCCGGTGACGCCGCCGCCGCGGCGGTGCAGGCGGGACAGGAGGGCGATGCCGATGGCGCCGGACTGGGCGAACAGTCCGATGCGGCCCGGGCGTGGCATCTCGGGGGCGAGCGAGGCGTTGAGCCGTACGTCGGGCGAGGTGTTGACGATCCCGAAGGCGTTCGGTCCGACGAGGCGCATCCCGTAGGTGCGGGCCTGGCGGACGAGGGCGCGCTGGCGCTCGCGTCCTTCGGGGCCGCTCTCGGCGTATCCGGCGGACAGGACGACGATCCCCTGGACGCCGCGCTCGCCGCATTCGGCGACGACCTCGGGCACCTGGGGGGCGGGGACGGCGACGACGGCCAGGTCGACGGGGACCGCCGGGTCGATGTCGCGCACGGAGCGGTGGGCGGGGACGCCCTCGGCCTCGGTGAGGCCTTCCGGGTAGGCCTTGTTGACTGCGTAGAGGGGGCCGGTGAATCCGGCCTCCTTCAGGTTGTGCAGAACGCTGCGGCCCACTCCGCCCGCGGTGCGTCCGACGCCGATCACGGCGACGGAGCCGGGGGCGAGGAGCCGGTGGACGGAGCGGGCCTCGGCGCGCTGCTCGCGGGCGCGCTGCACGGCGAGGGAGGCCTCGGTGGGCTCCAGGTCGAACTCGAGGCGTACGACGCCGTCCTCGAAGCTGCGCTTCTGAGTGTATCCGGCGTCCGTGAAGACCTTGATCATCTTGGTGTTGGCGGGGAGCACCTCGGCGGCGAACCGGCGGATGCCGCGCTCGCGCGCGACGGCCGCGATGTGCTCCAGAAGGGCGGAGGCCACGCCGCGTCCCTGGTGGGCGTCCTGCACGAGGAAGGCGACCTCGGCCTCGTCCGCGGGCGCGGAGGCGGGCCGGCCGTGGGTGTCGATCCGGTCGTAGCGCACCGTCGCGATGAACTCGCCGCCCACGGTGGCGGCGAGTCCCACCCGGTCCACGTAGTCGTGATGGGTGAAGCGGTGGACGTCCTTGGCGGACAGCCGGGGGTAGGGGGCGAAGAAGCGGTAGTACTTCGACTCGTCCGACACCTGCTCGTAGAAGCTGGTCAGCCGGTCCGCGTCGTCGGTGGTGATGGGCCTGATCCGCGCGGTGCCGCCGTCGCGCAGCACGACGTCGGCCTCCCAGTGGGCGGGGTAGGCGTGCCGGTCCGACGGGGTCTCCATGCGGCAAGAGTAGGGCGGACCGCCGACAAGTGGCGCCTGTCGTACGGGTCGCGTGCCCGGCGGCCCGGGGGCACGCTAAGGGGGTCCGATGGGCTGCGGCCCGGGGGATCCGGGTCCGCAGCCCGGTGTGCTTAGAATGGTCTAGACAACCTTGAGTCATCTGAAGGGCAGCATCACATGGCTGAGCGCCGCGTCAACGTCGGCTGGGCCGAGGGCCTTCACGCCCGCCCCGCTTCCATCTTCGTCCGCGCGGCCACGGCGGCCGGCGTCCCCGTGACCATCGCCAAGGCCGACGGCAACCCCGTCAACGCCGCCTCCATGCTCGCCGTACTGGGCCTGGGCGCCCAGGGTGGCGAGGAGATCGTCCTGGCCTCCGACGCCGAGGGTGCGGACGTCGCGCTCGACCGTCTGGCCAAGCTGGTCGCCGAGGGCCTCGACGAGCTTCCCGAGACCGTCTGAAATCGCTGAGCGCCGACTCCACGGCGTTCGGCGTCAGAACCGCGCGTTCCCTTCGGGGGCGCGCGGTTCCGCATTTCCCGGACGTATTCCTGCTTCCACACCTGGGACGGCGAGCGCAATTCATCACCGAAAGACCCGACGCGGAAATTCCCTGAATGAATTCAGGCAGGGAAAACTCCGGGCGGGCCATTCCATGAATGCCGTACGTCTTTGTATACGGCGGCCGTGTTAATGGTGGAGCCCGGTCGTGTTGACGGCATGTTGCGAAGTCCTCACACGCTCGCCCGCGCGGGGCACGCGCAGCCGGTGGACGGTCGCCTCGCGTGCGATGTGCGCGGCCGTCAGGGTGCGGGCGCGCTCGACGTCGCGACGGGCCACCGCGTCGACGACCGCGCCGTGCTCGGCCCAGGACTCGACGGGCCGCTCGGGGATCTCGACCGCGTACATCCACGCGATCTTGTGCCGGACCTGGGTGAGCAGGGTGATGAGGCCGGGGCTGGCGGAGGCCTGGGCGAGCGTCTCGTGGAACCAGGCGCCCAGGGGCCGCAGATCCTCGCCGCCCCCTTCCTTCGAGCGCTCCTGCCCCAGCCTGACCAGGCCCCGCAGCACCTTGAGGTGGGCGTCCGTGCGGCGCTGCGCGGCGCGGGCGGCGCCGAGCGGTTCGAGGAGCATGCGGATCTCCAGGAGATCGGCCGCCTCCTGCTCGGTGGGCTCGGCCACGCACGCGCCCGCGTGCCTGCGCGTGACGACGAAGCCCTCCGCCTCCAGGGTGCGCAGCGCCTCACGGACCGGCACGCGCGAGACTCCGTAGCGGCGCGCGAGCAGTTCCTCGGTGAGTCTGCTGCCGCGCTCGTACACGCCCGCGACGATGTCGTCGCGGATCGCCGTGCATACCGAGTGCGCGGGAATGCGCATGCCCCGACCTCCGCCTTGCTCTCCGCCCGATCCCCGCGCATGACGGAGAGCGGGCGCCCCTGAAAAGCGCGATCGGCACCGATTTCCGCGCGCTCGTCCAGTGACTCTATTCCACCGCGCTCGAATTTCCGACGGGAGCTTGGAATCGAGGGATATTTTTTGGACAGCGGGGACTGGGCGCGGGATCGGCGGGATGCGGGAACGCGAAAGCCCCGGCGGTCGGCCGGGGCTTTCCTGCGGTGCGTGCTGCGGGCGTCGGGTCGGACGCCTCAGATGCCCACGCCGTGCGAGCGGAGGTACGCGACGGGGTCGATGTCCGAGCCGTACTCGGGCGTCGTGCGGGCCTCGAAGTGGAGGTGCGGGCCGGTCACGTTGCCGGTGGCGCCGGAGAGGCCTATCTGCTGACCGGGCGTCACGCTCTGGCCGACGGAGACACCGATCGACGACAGGTGGCCGTACTGGGTGTACGTGCCGTCGTTCATCTTGATCACGATGTTGTTGCCGTAGGCGCCGCCCCAGCCGGCCTCCACGACGGTGCCCGAGCCGACCGCGTGGACGGTCGTGCCGCTGGCGGCGTGGAAGTCGATGCCGGTGTGACTGCCGGAGGACCACAGGCCGCTGGACGCCTTGTAGGCGGTCGAGACGTACGAGCCGGAGATGGGCGCCACGTAGGTGTTGAGGCGCTTGCGCTCGGCCGCGCGGGCGGCACGCTCCTTGGCCTCGCGCTCCTTGGCCGCCTTCTCGGCGGCCTCACGGCGGGCTTCCTCGGCGCGGCGCTTGGCCTCGGCCTCGGCCTTCTTCTGCGCGGCGGCCTCTTCGGCGGCCTTCTTCTGGGCGGTCGCCTGGGCGTCGATCTGGGCGGCCAGGGTGTCGCCGATCGCGATGGCCTGCGTCAGACCGTTCTGGTCGGCGGGCGCGGCGGTGTCGGCGGCGAGAGCGGGGGCGGCGAGGCCTCCGATGACACCGGTCGTGGTGAGCGCCGCGACGCCGGCGACCTGCGCCGTGGTGCGCGTGAGGCGGCTCGGACGACGATGCTTCCCGGTGGCACGGGTGAACGCCATGGAGTGGCTGATCCTTTCCTTCCCTCTCGCCTACCGGGTTAGCTGACGGGTTCGGAGCAGGAAGGTCTCCTACGGGCCCCCTCCCCGTACGGGAAGAGCGTCCGATTCACCCCAGGGACTGCGGTGGGTCCCCGGCTCCCCTGGCTCGCGCCGTGGGGGACTCGGCGATGACTGTCCGGGGCCGCGGGCGCGGCTCATACGTGGCGAACAGCCGGACCGACGCTAAGCGGGACATCTTTCAATCAACAAACGGATCCCGGCTTTTGTAGCGCATGCCACAGGGCACACAGGCAACCTCTACATCAATTCGGGCATTTGCGACGCACGGTGGCGCGTCGGGCGAACCGAACAGCGTTCACGGGAAACGTGAGTGACGCCACGAAGCCCCGGAGGCCTGTGTGGCTTCCGGGGCTTCGTCCCGTTTCGGGCGGTGCCGCCCTGGCGTGGCGTCGTCGGCCGGCGACGACGGTCATGTGGTGGCGTCAGCCGGCGACGACCGTCACCTCGCCGATGCCGAGGGCCTTGACGGGCTCCTCGATCTGCGCGGCGTCGCCCACGAGGATCGTCACCAGGCGGTCCGCCGGGAAGGCGCTCACGACGGCCGCGGTGGCCTCCACGGTGCCCGTGGCGGCCAGTTGGCGGTACAGCTGGGCCTGGAAGTCCTCGGGCAGCTGCTGCTCGTCCTGGTCGGCGAGCGTGCCCGCGACGGCGGACGCGGTCTCGAACTTCAGCGGGGCCACACCCACCAAGTTCTGCACCGCCGTGTCCCGTTCGGCGTCCGTCAGTCCCTCGGCGGCCAGCTTGCGCAGCACCTTCCACAGGTCGTCGAGCGCCGGTCCGGTGTTCGGCGTGTCGACGGAACCGCTGATGGCGAGCATCGCGGCCCCGGTGCCGTCCGCCGTGGAGCGCAGCACCTGGGCGAAGGAGCGCACTCCGTAGGTGTAGCCCTTCTCCTCGCGCAGCACCCGGTCCAGACGGGAGGTCAGCGTGCCGCCCAGGCAGTACGTGCCGAGGATCTGGGCGGCCCACACGCGGTCGTGCTTGTCGGGGCCGATGCGGCCGATGAGCAGCTGCGTCTGGACGGCTCCGGGGCGGTCGACGATGACGACGCGTCCGGTGTCGTCGGCGGTGACCGGCGGGACGGGGCGCGGCTGCGTCGTGTCACCGGTCCAGGCGCCGAGCGTGTCCTTCAGGAGGGTGTCGAGGTCGACGCCCGAGAGGTCGCCCACCACGACGGCGGTGGCGGTGGCCGGGCGGACGTGCTGCTCGTAGAAGGCGCGCACGGCCGCCGCGTCGATGCCGGCGACGGTCTCCTCGCTGCCCTGCCGCGGGCGCGACATGCGCGACGTGGCGGGGAACAGCTGCTTGGAGAGCTCCTTGGCGGCACGGCGGGCCGGGTTGGCGCTCTCGTGCGGGATCTCGTCCAGGCGGTTGCGCACCAGGCGCTCGACCTCGCTGTCGGCGAAGGCGGGGGCGCGCAGGGCGTCCGCCAGCAGGCCGAGGGCCTTCGGGAGGCGGGAGACGGGCACCTCCAGGGAGACGCGGACGCCGGGGTGGTCGGCGTGCGCGTCCAAGGTGGCGCCACAGCGCTCCAGTTCCGCCGCGAACTCCTCCGCCGAGTGCTTGTCCGTGCCCTCGGAGAAGGCGCGCGCCATGATCGTGGCGACGCCGTCGAGACCCTCGGGCTCGGCGTCCAGCGGTGCGTCCAGGTTGATCTCGACGGCGACGACCTGCTGGCCGGGGCGATGGCAGCGCAGCACCGTGAGGCCGTTGCCGAGCGCGCCGCGCTGCGGGGCCGGGAAGGCCCACGGCTTGGCGTCGCCCGCTTGCGGCCGGGGGTGGAAGTCCATGGTCGCGAGCTGCTCGGTCACCGGCCCGCCTCCTCGTCGCTCTGGTCGCTCTCGTCGGATTCGTCGGTGTCCTCGGCCGCCGTGGGCTCGTAGACGAGGACCGAGCGGTTGTCGGGGCGCAGGCGGGCCTTGGCGACCTCCTGGACCTCCTCGGCGCTCACCTCGAGGACGCGCTGCACGGCCGTGAGGGCGAGCTGCGGGTCGCCGAAGAGGACGGCGTAGCGGCACAGCTCGTCGGCGCGGCCCGCGACGGTGCCGAGCCGGTCCAGCCACTCGCGCTCCAACTGGGCCTGCGCCCGCTCCATTTCCTCGGCGGTGGGCCCCTCCTCGGCGAACCGGGCGAGCTCCTCGTCCACGGCGGCCTCGATGACGGGCACCTCCACGTCGCCGGACGTCTTCACGTCCAGCCAGCCGAGGGAGGGAGCGCCGGCCAGGCGCAGCAGGCCGAAGCCGGCGGCCACAGCGGTGCGGTCCCGGCGCACCAGGCGGTTGTAGAGGCGCGAGGACTCGCCGCCGCCGAGGACGGTGAGGGCGAGGTCGGCGGCGTCGCACGCGCGCGTGCCGTCCTCGGGGAGCCGGTAGGCCGCCATCAGGGCGCGGGCCGGCACGTCCTCCTCGACGACCTCGCGGACCTGCTCGCCGATGACCTCGGGCAGGGCGCCGTCGCGCGGGGCGGCCTTGCCGTCGTGGCCCGGGATGGAACCGAAGTACTTCTCCACCCAGGCGAGCGTCTGCTCCGGGTCGATGTCGCCGACCACGGAGAGCACCGCGTTGTTCGGCGCGTAGTAGGTGCGGAAGAAGTTCCGCGCGTCCTCCAGGGTGGCCGCGTCCAGGTCGGCCATGGAGCCGATGGGCGTGTGGTGGTACGGGTGGCCCTCGGGGTACATGAGGGCGGTCAGCTTCTCGAACGCGGTGCCGTAGGGCACGTTGTCGTAGCGCTGGCGGCGCTCGTTCTTCACGACGTCCCGCTGGTTCTCCATCGACTCGTCGTCGAGGGCCGTGAGCAGGGAGCCCATGCGGTCGGCCTCCAGCCAGAGCGCGAGCTCCAGCTGGTGCGCGGGCATGGTCTCGAAGTAGTTCGTCCGCTCGAAGCTCGTCGTGCCGTTGAGGGAGCCGCCGGCGCCCTGGACCAGCTCGAAGTGGCCGTTGCCCGGCACCTGCTTCGAGCCCTGGAACATCAGGTGCTCGAAAAGGTGAGCCAGGCCCGTACGGCCCTTGACCTCGTGGCGCGAGCCGACGTCGTACCAGAGGCAGACCGCCGCGACCGGGGTCAGGTGGTCCTCGGAGAGCACCACGCGCAGGCCGTTGGCCAGCCGGTGCTCGGTCGCTGTCAGGCCGCCGGAGCCGGCCTCGGCCGTGGCCGTGTGACCCATGGGCATGTACGTCCCTTCGATCGCGGAGAACTGCGTGAACGCGCAGAACTGCTACCAGTCCCGCCACTGTATGCAAGCGTGCTGACGCCTGGCGAAGTTCCCGCCGGGGCTACGCCGAGAGCGAGCGGGAAGCGCCGCGCGGAGCGGGCCGGAACCACGGTGCGGGTCGAGCCGGGCGCGCCGCACGGGTAGCGTGCGAGCACCCGGCGGCGGCCGCGGACCCGTCGGTATGGACGGGTCGCGATCGGTGTTGTCAGTGGGGCGGTCCACAATGGTCCGCGACAGTTCTCGTTCATGTACCCGTTCATGTTGGTGAAGGAGCCGCAGCAGCGATGGCCCGCCGCAGCACGAAGACCCCGCCGCCCGACGACTTCGAGGAGAAGATCCTCGACATCGACGTGGTCGACGAAATGCAGGGCTCCTACCTGGAGTACGCGTACTCGGTCATCTACTCGCGTGCCCTGCCCGATGCGCGGGACGGGTTGAAGCCCGTCCACCGGCGGATCGTCTACCAGATGAACGAGATGGGCCTGCGCCCCGAGCGCGGCTACGTGAAGTGCGCCCGTGTCGTCGGCGAGGTCATGGGTAAGTTGCACCCCCACGGCGACACGTCGATCTACGACGCCCTGGTGCGCCTGGCCCAGCCCTTCTCGATGCGGGTCCCCCTGGTCGACGGTCACGGGAACTTCGGCTCGCTCGGCAACGACGACCGTCCGGCGGCCATGCGGTACACGGAGTGCCGCATGGACCCGGCCGCGTCGCTGATGACCGAGTCGATCGAAGAGAACACGGTCGACTTCACGCCGAACTACGACGGCCAGGAGCAGGAGCCCGTCGTCCTCCCGGCGGCGTACCCGAACCTGCTGGTGAACGGCACGTCCGGCATTGCGGTCGGCATGGCGACGAACATGCCGCCGCACAACCTGGGCGAAGTGATCGCCGCCGCGCGCCACTTGATCAAGCACCCGGGCGCCGACCTCGACACGCTCATGAGGTTCGTCCCCGGCCCGGACCTGCCCACGGGCGGCAAGGTCGTCGGCCTGTCCGGCATCAGGGACGCGTACGAGTCGGGCCGCGGCACCTTCAAGATCCGCGCGACCGTGTCGGTGGAGGCGGTGACGGCCCGCCGCAAGGGGCTGATCGTCACCGAGCTGCCCTTCGCGGTGGGGCCCGAGAAGGTCATCGCGAAGATCAAGGAACTGGTCAGCTCGAAGAAGCTCCAGGGCATCGCCGACGTCAAGGACCTCACGGACCGCGAGCACGGCCTGCGCCTGGTCATCGAGATCAAGAACGGCTTCGTGCCCGAGGCCGTCCTGGAGCAGCTCTACAAGCTGACGCCGATGGAGGAGTCCTTCGGTATCAACAATGTGGCGCTGGTCGACGGCCAGCCGCTCACGCTCGGCCTCAAGGAGCTCCTCGAGGTCTACCTGGACCACCGCTTCGACGTGGTCCGCCGCCGCAGCGAGTTCCGCCGCAGCAAGAAGCAGGACCGTCTCCACCTGGTGGAGGGTCTCCTCGTCGCCCTTCTGGACATCGACGAGGTCATCCGCCTGATCCGCTCCAGCGAGAACAGCGCGCAGGCCAAGGAGCGCCTGATCGAGCGCTTCTCGCTGACCGAGATCCAGACGCAGTACATCCTCGACACGCCGCTGCGCCGGCTCACCAAGTTCGACCGCATCGAGCTCGAGGCGGAGCGCGACAAGCTCAACGGCGAGATCGACGAGCTGACCGGCATCCTGGATTCCGACACCGAGCTGCGCAAGCTGGTCTCGGCCGAACTGGCGGCGGTGGCGAAGAAGTTCGGCACCGACCGGCGCACGGTGCTCCTGGAGTCCGCGGGGACCGCGGTGGCCGCGGTGCCGCTGCAGGTCGCCGACGACCCGTGCCGCGTGCTGCTGTCCTCGACGGGCCTGCTGGCCCGCACGGCGTCGGACGAGCCCTTCGCGGCGGACGACGACGGCAAGCGCGTCAAGCACGACGTGATCGTCTCGGCGGTGCCCGCGACGGCGCGCGGTGAGATCGGCGCCGTGACGTCGACGGGCCGTCTGCTGCGACTGAACGTGATCGACCTGCCCCAGCTCCCGCCGACGGCCACCGCGCCGAACCTGTCGGGCGGCGCGGCGATCTCCGAGTTCCTGTCCTCCCTGGAGGCCGACGAGCAGGTCGTGTGTCTCACGACGCTCGACGAGTCCTCGCCGGGGCTCGCGATCGGCACGGAGCAGGGTGTCGTGAAGCGTGTGGTGCCGGACTACCCGTCCAACAGGGAAGAGCTGGAAGTCATCACGCTGAAGGACGGCGACCGCATCGTGGGCGCGGTCGAGCTGCACACGGGCGAGGAGGACCTGGTCTTCGTCACGGACGACGCCCAGTTGCTGCGCTTCCAGGCATCGATCGTCCGGCCTCAGGGCCGGCCCGCGGGCGGTATGGCGGGCATCAAGCTGGCGACCGGAGCGAAGGTCATCTCCTTCACGGCGGTCGACCCGGCGGCCGACGCCGTGGTGTTCACCGTGGCGGGCTCGCGCGGCACGCTGGACGACTCGGTGCAGACGACGGCCAAGCTCACACCGTTCGACCAGTTCCCGAGGAAGGGCCGCGCCACGGGCGGTGTGCGCTGTCAGCGCTTCCTGAAGGGCGAGGACTGTCTGAGCCTGGCCTGGGCGGGCCCGGTGCCCGCGCGTGCGGCGCAGAAGAATGGCATGCCCGCCGAACTGCCGGAGATGGACCCGCGCCGTGACGGCTCGGGGGTCTCGCTCCCGAAGACGGTCTCGGTCGTGGCGGGCCCGGTCTAGATCTCCGCTGTGTCGTAGTCCGCTGCGTCCGGGGCGGGGTCGCCCTTGTCCTGGACGTAGCGCAGAACGCCCCACATGCCGCGCTCGTCCGCGGGGTGCGGGGCGTCGCTCTGTTCGCTCCCGCTCCCGCGCTCGCTCCCACTCCCGCTCTCGCACGCTGCGAGCTCGTCGTGGAGGGCCTCGGCGTCGATCCCGGATCCGATGAGGACGAGCTGCGTCAGCCGCGGCTCCCCCGCGGGCCACGCCTCCGGGTAGAAGCGCAGGAAGCGCCCGACGGCGTGCACGGCGTACCTGTTGCGCGGGTCGCCCGTGCCGAAGTCGACATATCCCTTGATGCGGTAGAGCCCTTCGGCCCGGCCGTCGAGGAAGGCCATCAGCCGGCGCGGGTCCATCGGCACTTCGGAGGTGAAGGCGACGCTGTCGTAGGCGGCGTGCAGATGCCCTCCGTGGTCCGCGCCTGGGCGAAGACCATCGCGGTGCTGGTCGTCGCGGTGCTGATCCTCGCGGTGCAGGTCGTCGAAAGAGAGCTGTCCGATCCGCTCCGTCGACGGCCGGCTGTCGAAGAGCAGGTCCGGGTCGATCCGCGCATAGGAGGCGGTCACGACGGCGGCACGCTCGGCCGCGCCCCGGACGGCGTCCAGGACGCGCTGCCTCTCGCCGTCCTCCACACGGTCGGCCTTGTTCACGACGACGAGGTCCGCGAGCGCCAGATGACGCTCCACTTCGGGGTGCTTCTCCCGTGTGGCGTCGAACTCTGCGGCGTCGACGACCTCCACCAGACCGCCGTAGACGACCCGCGGATTCTCGCTGGCGAGGACCATCCGGACGAGCTCCTGCGGCTCCGCGATCCCGCTCGCCTCGATGACGATGACGTCGATGGCATGCAGGTCATTGACCGGACGAGTCAACTTGTCGAGATAGACGTCAAGTTCACCGGCATCCACGGCACAGCACAGACAACCGTTGCCGAGCGAGACGGTGGAGTCCCCCAGTTGCCCGGCGACGGCCATGGCGTCGATCTCGATCGACCCGAAGTCGTTGACGATCGCTCCGATGCGGGTGCCCCCGCTGTGGTGCAGCAGGTGATTGAGCAACGTGGTCTTCCCCGAGCCGAGGAAGCCCGCGAGGACGACGACGGGGATCTGCTGCGGGCTGGCCTTGCTCAACGCGACCTCTCTCACGGGGCGGCTCTCGTACGAAGGATGACTGCTGCCCCAGAATACGAGCGCGTAGAAAGCCCACGAAGTGAACGATTGCTAACGCCGCTCTTTGGGCACACGTTGGACATGGCGCCGGTTTTCGTTCCCTGAGCATCCCCGCGCGCCTCCTCTCCGCCTCCCAGCCGACCAGAGCCGCTCGGCGCTCCGGGAGACGGCAAGCGCGCCGCCCACCGCTCGCCGGTCCCCGCATCCGTCGACCCTTCACCGACGACCGGCGCACGGTCGCCTGAATCGGGGGTTGACATGGTCACAAAGAGTCACTGGGCAAGCCGGAACGTGACAGCCGCGGTCGTCGGCGCCCTGGCCGGGTGCGCCGCGACTCATCTGTGGCAGCGCTTCGGCCCAGGCCCGAAAACAGCCTCCGAAGAACGCCGACGCCAGGCCCGCGCCCACCAGCAGCGCATGCACTGGGAGCTCCTGAGCAAGGCGATCGACGACCCGGAGCTGGCGGTGGTGATCGACAACTACGGGGTCGAGGGACTCACCCCGCAGAAGCGGCGTCAGTACATGTACGCCAACCTCTGGTACATCAACGCGTTCCACAAGTACGAGGCGGGCCTGCTCGACCAGCGGGCCCTGTTCAGCGCACTCCGTGAGCTCTTCCAGAGCGAGCACATCAGGGAGTACTGGGAAGTGACCCGTCCCCATCGCGCCTCACTGGATCCCGCATCCAGCGAGGCGGAGGTGGGGCGTATGGCGGAAGCCCTGTTCCAGGAGATCGAGGCGGCCTCCGACACCGAGGAGTGGTGGGTGGTCGGAGAGGCGCCGTCCGAGTGACCGTCCGTCACATCGGAGAGCCGGGCTTACCCACGTACGGGTCAGCCCATACGCCGAACTGGTGAAGGAATCAAGGAACTTGCCGGAATCCACGACGCATCAGCGGTAGTCTCACGTCACATTGGGCCCCGGCGGATTTCCCCCGTGCGGGCGCCGCTTGCCCGCACGCCCGGAAAGCCCCTCACCCCGGCACGCCCAGAAAGAACCGGTTCACTTGAAGATCGTACGCCGCATCGGGGCCTCTCCACGTGAACGCGGAAGCACGTCCGGGGCCACGTGCCCGGACGTCTTCGAGCTGAGCGACGGGAACTTCGCCGTGATCGGCACAGAGGCGACCGAAGACCTCAGGGGTGAGCTGCCGGCGGACGCGGGGGTCGCCGCGTACGAGCGGATCGTGATCGTGAGCCGGGAGACCATCCTGCGCGCCAAGAAGGACATCCCCGACGTCTGACCGCGCCCGGCCCACCCCTCCCTGGGGCCGGATCAGTCGAGCGTCGGCACCGCCACCGGCGGCTCCGCGCCCACGTACCGGGCCGTCGGCCGGATGATCTTCGAGTCCTGGGCCTGTTCGAGGATGTTGGCGCTCCAGCCGACGACCCGCGCCGCCGCGAAGGTCGGCGTGAACATCGTGCGCGGCAGGCCGCACAGCTCCATGACCACGCCCGCGTAGAACTCCACATTGGTGTGCAGCTCCCGGCCCGGCTTCAGTTCGGCCAGGATCGCCTCGACGCGCTGCTCGACCTCCACGGCGAACTCCACCAGCGGGCCGCCGAACCCCTCCGCGATGCCGCGCAGCATGCGCGAGCGCGGGTCCTCCGTGCGGTAGACGGGGTGGCCGAAGCCCATGATCCGGTCGCCCGCGAGGACCCGCTCGCGGATCCAGGGGTCGATGCGGTCGGGAGTGCCGATGGCGTCCAGGGTGTCGAGCGCGCGGCTCGGTGCCCCGCCGTGCAGCGGTCCGGACAGCGCGCCGACGGCACCCACGAGACACGCCGCGACATCCGCTCCGGTCGACGCGATGACGCGCCCCGTGAAGGTTGACGCATTGAATCCGTGATCAATGGTTGAGATCAGGTATTGCTCCACGGCACGGGCGCGTGCGGGTTCCGGCTCCGAACCCGTCATCATGTAGAGGTAGTTGGCCGCGTACGCGAGGTCCTCACGCGGCTCGACGGGCTCGAGCCCCTCACCGAGCCGGTGCAGCGCCGTGAGCATGGTGGGCACGACCGCGGCGGCCGCCAGGGTGTCCTCGGTGCGCCGTTCGGCGTCGATGTCGTAGACAGGCCGGAATCCCCGTGCGGCCCCGAACAGCGACAGCGCGGTCCGCAGGCCCGCGAGCGGCCCCGAGAGCGCTCCGGCCCGGGCCACGGCGGGCAGCACGGCCCGCACCTCGTCCGGCAGCCGGCGCAGCTCCGCGGTGCGGCGGGCGAAAGACTCCGACTGCGCCTTGTCCGGCAGCTCCCCGTGGATCATCAGGTGCCAGACATCCTCGAAGCTGCGGGTCTGCGCTAGCTCGACCGCGGAGTACTGGCGGTAGTGGTAGAAGCCCTCACGTCCCCTGACGTCACCGAGCGCGGTGTCGGTGACGACGACGCCGGCGAGGCCGCGCGGTACGTCGATGACGGGGGTGGACGTGGTCCCGTTGATCGGCATGTTTCCTCCCTGAACTTGATTCGACTGTCCACTCTTGACTCGATCCCTGTCAATATTGATTGAATCAATATTCAGTCGATGGGTACGGTGACGCGCATGAGGGATCAAGAACCGGCAGCGGCCCAGGAGGCCCGCCGACTGACCACCCGCGAGACCGCCGAACGACTGGGCGTGAAGCCCGAGACGGTCTACGCCTACGTGAGCCGCGGCCAGCTCACGAGCCGTCGCGGACAGGGGCGCCGCGGCAGCACGTTCGACGCGTCGGAGGTGGACGCGCTCGCCCGTCGCAACAGGCGGGAAAGCGCGCCGAGTTCGACCGGATCGGACCTGTCGGTGCGCACCAGCCTCACCCTCATCGAGCAGGACAGGTACTTCTTCCGGGGGGTCGACGCGACCGAGCTCGTCGCGCATCACTCCTTCGAGGAGGTCGCGGAGTGGCTGTGGACCGGCGCACTCCGCCCCGGCGCGCGCTTCTCCGCACCCAAGGAGGCCCTGTCGGCGGCCCGCCGAGCGGCCGGCGCCCTGCCCGAGCACAGCAGCACGGTGGACCGGCTGAGGGTCGCGGCGGTCGCGGCCGCCACCGCCGACCCACTGCGCTACGACCTCTCCGAGGACTCCGTCCTCGGCGCCGCCCGCTCCCTCATCCCGACGCTGGCCGCCACGCTCCCCCTCCGGAACGCCACCTACGCCGACGGCGACCCCATCGCGCAGCGCCTGTGGGGGCGTCTTTCCCACCGGCATCCCGACGAGGTGTCACTTCGCGTCCTGGACACGGCACTCGGCCTGCTCGTCGACCACGATCTGGCCGCCTCCACGCTCGCCGTCCGCGTGGCCGCCTCGGCCCGCGCCCACGCCTACGCGGCCGTCTCGGCGGGCCTGGGCGTCCTGGAGGGGCCCCTGCACGGAGCCGCGAGCGGTCTGGCACACCGCCTCCTCCTCGATGTCCTGGACCGCGGCAGCGCGGGGCCGGTCGTGGCGGACGAACTCCGGGCGGGGCGGCCCGTCCCCGGCCTCGGGCACCGCCTCTACAAGGGCGAGGACCCGCGCGCCCAGGCCCTGTTCACCGCGCTCGAAGGGCTGCCCGCTGCCGAACCCGCCCTCGCCGCGGCACGCGACGTGGTGGCGACCACCGCCCGGCACACCGATCTGCACGCGAATGTGGATCTGGCCCTCGCGGTATTGACCACGTCGTTCGGCATGCCCGCGGAGGCCGGCGAGACGATCTTCGCCGTCGCACGCACCGCCGGCTGGATCGCGCACGCCCTGGAGGAGTACGGGGAGCGCCCTCTCCGTATGCGGCCGACAGGCCACTACGTAGGCGTGCGACCGCCTCAGCCGCTGCCATGACCTCCGGGCGGGGGCCGATCCGCAGGTCAGGTTAGGCTCCACTGCGTGAGTACGTGCGCGACCGCCTCGCGGGATCTTGACGAACCTCTCGCGGGGACCGCGGCCACCGCGCGGACCTGGCTGCTGATCGAGCAGCCCGGCCCGTGGGGCGCCAAGGCCCTGACCTCGAGCCACCTCGACCCCGCCGTGGGCCGAGCCCTGGAATCGGCGGCCGCGGGCACCGGCGTACGCGTCGCCCTGATCCGTCGCCCGGGCCGCCACGCGGACTGCCACGCCCCCACCCGCCACCAGGTCTTCCTCGCCCACACAGGTCCCGGAAACGCCTGGCTGCGCAGCGCCACGGTCGACTCCCCGGAGGAGCTGCTCGCACTCGACTTCCCCGCCCTGGGCGCGGGTGACCACGGCGGCTTCGGAGAACCGCACCTCGGCGCGCCTCTCGCCCTGGTCTGCACGAACGGCAAGCGTGACCGCTGCTGCGCCCTTCTGGGCCGGCCGCTCGCCTCCGAACTGGCCGCCACCGGCGAGGAAGGCGTCTGGGAGGTGACCCACCTCGGGGGCCACCGCTTCTCGCCCACGCTCCTGGTGCTGCCGCACGGCTACGCCTACGGCCGTGCCACACCGGCGGGCGTCAAGGAGATCCTGGAGGCCGTCCGCGCGGACCGGATCCTCGTCGACGGCTGCCGTGGCAGTTCCGCGTGGGACCGCCCGGGCCAGGCGGCCGAGCTCGCGGTGCGCCGCACGATCGCGGAGCACCGCGCGGGCGTCCTCGACGTCCTCGGCGCAGAGCGCAGCGCAGATGCAGATGCAGATGCAGACGCAGACGCAGACGCAGACCACGTACCGCTCTGGCAGGTGACCGTCGCGCACACGGACGGGCGCCAATGGCTCGTCACGGTGGTCCAGGGCGCATCGCTGCCGCCGCGCCCCGAGAGTTGCGGGGCCGCCCTCGGCTCACCTGCTCGCATGGACGTGACGGCCGTACGCGAGCTCCCCGCATCCCAGGACTGACATCACCCCTCTGCGTAGGGAGCCCGTCACAGGTCGGAGCGACAGCGCTCTGTCCACGAGATCCGCGCCACAAGCACTACGGACTCCGGCGGAACGGCCCGTACCGTTCGTAACCATGAGCACCGCCTCCCCCGCCCGCCGTCTGCGTTTCGGACTGCCCCGGCGCGTCTTCGCGCAGGTGCTCCTGATGCAGGTGGCGATCGCGGCCGGGGTCGCGGTGCTGGCCACCGGGCTGTTCCTGGCGCCGTTGAGCGACCAGCTCGACGACCAGGCGATGCGGCGCGCGCTCGCCATCGCGCAGACGACCGCCGCGCAGCCGCGCATCGCGGAGGACCTGCGGACGTCGCTGCCGACGGCGGACGGCCCCGTGCAGGCCGAGGCGGAGCGGATCCGCCGGGCGAGCGGCGCCGAGTACGTCGTGATCATGAACATGCGCGGGGTGCGCTGGTCGCACACCGACCGCTCCCGGATCGGCAAGGTCGTCTCGACGGACCCCAGCGACGCTCTGGCGGGCCGGGACGTCATGGAGATCGACGACGGTACCCTCGGCCGCTCCGCGCGCGGCAAAGTGCCCCTCAGGGACGCTGACGGGGCCATCGTGGGCGCGGTGTCCGTCGGCATCGAGTACGACAGCGTCCGCGCCCGACTGATCCACGCGATCCCCGGCCTGTTCGCCTACGCGGGCGGCGCACTCGCGGTGGGTGCGCTCGCCGCGTACCTGATCTCGCGCCGGGTCCAGCGGCAGACCCGTGACCTGGCGTTCTCCGACATCGCGGCCCTGCTCGCCGAGCGCGAGGCGATGCTGCACGGCATCCGGGAAGGCGTCGTCGCCCTCGACCGCAGCGGGCGGATCCGGCTGCTGAACGACGAGGCGCAGCGGCTTCTCGGCGTCGACGGCGCGGCGATCGGCCTGCCCCTGGAGGCGGCGCTCGGCCCCGGCCGTACGACGGACGTGCTCGCGGGACACGTCACCGGGACCGACCTGCTCACCGTGCGCGGCCCTCGCGTCCTGATCGCCAACCGCATGCCCACCGACGACGGCGGCGCCGTGGCCACCCTGCGCGACCGTACGGAGCTGGAGCAGCTGGGCCGGGAGCTGGACTCCACCCGTGGTCTGATCGACGCGTTGCGTGCCCAGGACCACGAGCACGCCAACCACATGCACACCCTGCTCGGGCTCCTGGAACTGGAGATGTACGAGGAGGCCGCCGAGTTCGTCGGTGAGGTGGCCGGCGCTCATCGGGTGACCGCGGAACAGATCACCGAGAAGATCAAGGACCCGCTGCTCGCCGCTCTCCTGGTGGGCAAGGCGACCGTCGCCGCCGAGCGGGGCGTGGCACTGGGCGTCTCCTCCGACACCGCGCTGCCCGACCGTCTCGTCGACCCGCGCGGGCTGGTCACGATCGTGGGGAACCTGGTGGACAACGCCTTGGACGCCACGGCCGGTTCCACGCGCCACGCGCGCGTGGAGGTCGTGCTGCGGGCCGAGGGCCGCACCGCCGTCCTCACGGTGCGGGACACCGGGCCGGGCGTCCCCGCGGACCGCCGGGAGTCGGTCTTCATGGAGGGCTGGTCCACCAAGGAGCCGCCCGCGCACGGCAAGCGGGGCATCGGACTCGCGCTGGTGCGCCGGCTCGCCGAGCGCCAGGGAGGCACCGCCACGGTGACGGACGCGGCGTCCGGAGGCGCCGAGTTCGTGGTCGTGCTGCCGGAGGCGTTCACTGATTCCCTGACGCTGCGGACCGAGCCGCAGGATGCCGGTGCGCACGAGACCGAGGAGGTCTGATGATCGACGTCCTGGTCGTGGACGACGACGCGCGGGTGGCGGACGTCAACGCCGCCTACGTGGCGAAGGTGCCCGGCTTCCAGGTGGTGGGCAAGGCGTACAGCGCCGCCGAGGCTCTCGCGGCCGTCGAGGAGCTGGACGTCGACCTCGTCCTGCTCGATCACTACCTGCCGGACGACACGGGACTCGCGGTCGCCCGCGCGCTGCGCGAGCGGGGCCATCACATCGACGTGATCATGGTGACCGCGGCACGCGACGTGGCGACGGTGCAGGCGGCGATGCGGCACGGCGCACTGCAGTACCTGGTGAAGCCGTTCTCGTTCGCCGGGCTGCGCGGCAAGCTGGAGGCGTACGCGGAGCTGCGGCGCACCCTGGACGGGGGCGGTGAGGCCGAGCAGGCAGAGGTCGACCGGATCTTCGGCGCCCTGTCCGCCACGCCCGCACCGGAGCTGCCGAAGGGCCACTCCCCCACGACGGCCGATCTGGTCCGCAAGGCCATGATGAGCGCCGACGGCCCGCTGTCGGCCCAGGAGCTCGCCGACCGGACCGGCATCAGCCGCCAGACCGCCCAGCGCTACCTGAAGCTGCTCGAGCGGACCGGTCGGGTGCGGCTGAGCCTCCGGTACGGCGACACGGGCCGGCCCGAGCACCGCTACGCGTGGGCGGCCAGCCACTGAGCCGTCCCCGTCGCGGTCCTACGGGCGACGGGGCGGCCCGTGACGGTGACGGCTGCCGTGTCCTCGGTCGCGGTCAGACGGCTCCCGCGCCGGTGAGCGCGCGCACCTCCGTCTCGGCGTGCTTGGCCTCGTCCGGGGGCTCGGTCGACGTCACGGTGCCCACCCAGCCCGCCAGGAAGCCCAGCGGGATGGAGACGAGGCCCGGGTTCTCCAGCGGGAAGAGGTGGAAGTCGACGCCGGGGATGAGGGAGGTCGGGCCACCGGAGACGACCGGGGAGAGCACGACGAGGACGAGTGCCGGGATCAGACCGCCGTACACGGACCACACGGCGCCGCGCGTGGTGAAGTTCCGCCAGAACAGCGAGTAGAGCAGCACGGGGAGATTGGCGGACGCGGCGACCGCGAAGGCCAGGCCCACCAGGAACGCGACGTTCAGGTCCCGCGCGAGCAGCCCCAGCGCGATGGCGAGCACGCCGATCCCGGCCGCCGCGACGCGCGCCACGGCGACCTCGCTGTACTGCTTGCCGGAGTGCTTGCCCGGACGGTTGCGGCGTCTCAGGGAGGCGTACAGGTCGTGCGCGACGGAGGCGGAGGAGGCGAGGGTGATCCCGGCGACGACGGCGAGGATGGTCGCGAAGGCGACGGCCGCGACGATCGCGAACAGGACCGTGCCTCCCGTGGACGCCGCGCCGCCGCCCAGGTCGAGGGCGAGCAGCGGAACCGCCGTGTTCCCCGCCGCGTTCGAGGCGCGTACGGCGTCCGAGCCGACGATGGCCGCGGCACCGAAGCCGAGCACGATCGTCATGAGGTAGAAGCTGCCGATGAGGCCGATCGACCAGACGACGGAACGGCGGGCCGCCCGCGCGGTCGGCACGGTGTAGAAGCGCGACAGGATGTGCGGGAGGCCGGCCGTGCCGAGCACGAGCGCGAGGCCCAGGCTGATGAAGTCGAAGCGGGAGGTCCAGCTCCCCCCGTAGCGCAGCCCGGGCGCCAGGAAGTCCGCCCCTTGCCCGCTGCGGTCGGAAGCGGCCCGCAGCAGCGCGTTGAAGTCGCCGTGGAAGCGGGCGAGGACGAGGACGGTGAGGGCGATCGCGCCGGCCATGAGGAGAACGGCCTTGACGATCTGGATCCACGTCGTGGCCCGCATCCCTCCCAACGACACGTAGATCACCATGAGCGCGCCGACGCCGACGACGGTCCAGGACTGGGCGGCGCCGCTCGTGCCGCCCAGCAGGAGCGCCATGAGGCTGCCCGCGCCCACCATCTGCGCCACCAGGTAGAGCACCGACACGACGACGGAGGACGTTCCGGCCGCGATCCGTACGGGGCGTTCGCGCATCCTGGCCGCCACGACGTCGGCGAGGGTGAACCGCCCGCAGTTGCGGACCAGTTCGGCCACCAGGAAGAGGACGACAAGCCAGGCGACGAGGAAGCCGACGGAGTAGAGCAGCCCGTCGTACCCGTAGAGGGCGATGAGTCCGGAGATGCCGAGGAAGGAGGCCGCGGACATGTAGTCGCCCGAGATGGCAAAACCGTTCTCCATCGGCGAGAACAGACGCCCGCCCGCGTAGAACTCCTCTGCCGAACCGTGGCGGTTGCGGCTCACCCAGGTGGTGATGCCGAGTGTGACCGCCACGAAAGCGCTGAAGAGAACCAGAGCCAGGGTTTGATGCGTTCCGGTCACCACTGCCCGCCTTCGCTGCGCGCCGTTCCGTTGACGCGCCCCGCGCCGTTCGTCTGGTTGTGCGAGGAATCCTTCGTGCGGGAGGCGGTGTCGATGCCCCGGGTCATCTCCTGCGTGTCCCAGCGCAGTTCGAGCGCGGCACGGTCGCGGCGCAGGCGCGCGTGGCGGGCGTACAGCCACGTCAGCAGGAACGTGCTGGCGAACTGTCCGAGCCCGGCGACCATCGCCACGTTCACAGAGCCGGCGACCGGCTGGGCCATCAGGTCGTGCGCGGTCGTGGCGGCGACGACGTAGGCGAGGTACCAGGCGAAGAAGACCGCGGCCGCCGGGAACGCGAACCTCCGGTAGCGCGCGCGTACTTCCTGGAACGCGGCGCTGCGCTGGACCTCCAGATAGATCCCCGCCGCGCTGCGCTCCCCTGGCACGGGCTGGGCGGGCACGGTCGGCGCCGGCGCGCCCGTACCGTCCAACTCGCCCCACCCCGAGGCCAGCGCGTCCTGCCACGGGTCACCGATGCCACCTCGATCACCGGCCCGGGGCTGCGCCGTCTCGCGCCCGTCGTGCTTCTCCACCGAACTCTCCTTGTCCGCGGCCACGTCGGCCGCGGACCCAAGGATGGACAGATCGGGAAGATCCCGGACTCTTCTCGCATGCCCTTCACCCCATTAGGTGACGGCTCAGGGGATTGAAGTGCCCGGTGGCCGCGCCAGACCGTGCTGATAGGCGTAACGCACCGCCTGCGCCCGGTCCTTGAGGCCGGCCTTCGCGAACAGGTTGTTGATGTGCGTCTTCACCGTCGCCGTCGAGACGTGCAGCGACTTGGCGATCTCCTGATTGCTCAGTCCGTCGGCGATCAGCACCAGGACCTCGGCCTCCCGCGCCGTGATCCCGTCCGGGGGCTCCTTGGGCCCCGGAGCGGCGTTCTCCGCCTGGGAGAGCCGCTCCAGGAGTCTCCGCTGGATCTTCGGCGCGAGCCCCGCGTCCCCCGACAGCACGTCCTCGACCGCCCGCACGATCTCGTCACCGCCGGCGTCCTTGGTCAGGTAGCCGCGGGCCCCGGCCTTCAGCGCGGGAAAGAGCGACTCGTCGTCGGCGTACGTGGTCAGGACGACGACCTGCGTGGCCGGATACTGCTCCCGGATGCGTCTGGTCGCCTCCGCCCCGTCGCAGCGCGGCATACGGAGGTCCATCAGGACGACGTCCGGCGCCAGCTCCGCGACGAGAGCGACCGCCTCCTCGCCGTCGCCCCCGGATCCGACGACCTCGATCCCGGGCAGCAGCCCCAGGAGCATCACGATTCCTTCGCGCACCACCGTCTGGTCGTCGACCACCACCACACGGGCCGGTGGCCTGCCCGTGCGCTCCCCCGCCGCACTCCCGCTCATACGGGAACCTTCAAACTGACCACGAAACCCTCCTCGCACGGCCCCGCCTCCAACGAGCCGCCCAACAGCTCGGCACGCTCCCTCATCCCCAACAGACCGTAACCGGCGCCACTGACAGTGAGCTCGCCCTGCGGCCCCGATGCACCCGAATCCCGTATTTCCAGGGCAACTTCCTCGGGCAGGTACTCCAGCCGCAGTGCGGCCTTCGCCCCTGGGGCGTGCTTGCGTACGTTCGTCAGCGCTTCCTGTGCGACTCTGCGCACCGCCTGCGAGGCCTCGGCGGAGAGAGGTCTGCGCTCGCCCTGCACCGTGAGCGTGGCACCGCCCGAGGAAGCGACCAGTTCCCGCAGGAAGTCCTCCAGCGGAGTCAGGTCTCCGCGGAGCGCCGAGAGGGCCTGGCGGGTCTCGTCGAGGCCGTCCCGGGCCATGCCCCGGGCGGCCACCACCCGCTCCAGGATCTGGTCCCGGTCGGCCCCGCGCTCGATGAGGAGCCGGGCCGCTTCCAGGTGCACGAGCTGCGCCGAGAGACTGTGCGCTAGCACGTCGTGGATCTCGCGGGCGATGCGGGATCTCTCGGCGAGCGCGGCGGACTCGGCCTCCGCCTTCCGCGCCGCTCGCTCCTGGACCAGGAGCCGCTGGGCGCTGCCCCGGGCCTCGGCGTCCAGCCGCAGCACGTATCCGGACAGGCACAGGCCCACGGCGACGGCGGTCGTGGAGATCCATGAGTCGTCGTTGGTGAGCGCGAACGCGGCGAGCGCGACACCCGTGACGGGCAGGGCGGCGATCAACGGCAGGCGCTCCAGCGCGGTGACGGCGCAACCGCACCAGAGGACCAAGGCCGGCCCCAGGAAGCCGATCGTCTGGGCCAGCCCGGCGAGTACGAACAGAACGGCGAGGATGCCGAGGGACGACCACAGCCGGTGTTCGAGCGTGGTCCGGAAGAAGCCCCACGCCGCACCGGACGCGATCACCAGACCCACGGGAGCCGCCGCAACGGCCCAGCCGGGGACGTCGCGCTGCGTGATCGCCGTCCACAGCAGGACGGTGATCACGACCACCCTGACCAGCCAGGACAGCATCCACCGTGCGCGGGTCTTCCCCTTGGGGGAGAGCGCCTCCCGCGAGGGCCACGCCATCACGTCTCGCTGACTCACCTGCGGTCCTCCCAGGCCGGCTGCGGGACAGCACCAACGTACGCCGACTCCAGGGTGCCGGCCCGCCACATCAGGACCCCGGACCGGGCCAGCAGTGAGACGGCGAAGCCGAGCATGAACGCGTCACTGCCGAGGTGGACGCCCATCGCGAGGCCGATGCCGGCGACGGCGACCCGGGCGGCGACCCCGCCGGCCCAGGCTCCGGCCGTGGCGACCGTGCCCTTCGTCCAGACGTCCCCGTGCTCGTCGGCCCACAGCCGTGTGGTGAACGCCCAGCCGATCCCTATACCGACGCTCAACAGCAGTTCGACGACGAGCAGGATCACGGAGCCCGTCATGTGGTGCGGGTCGGCGACCTTACCGTCACGGAGCGCGAAGAATCCGAGGGCCACGGGCAGCAGCCACCACTTGCGGTCCATCGACAGGCGCTCGGTCCTGAACTGGCGCACGACGACCAGGGCGACGACGGCGACGATCACCAGGACTTCGGTGGGACCGGACATGACGGCCTCCGTGAATCGGTCGGAGCGGAGTGGTTCAACGCCGTCGACACTACGGAAACCGGCAGGTCAGGAGATCGGAGCCGGGGTGGATCCCGGGTGGATCAAGCGGCTCCACCCGTGGGTGGAGCCACCGGGGAACGCGTCTGGCCGGTGGCGGCCGGCGGTGCGCCCGGAGGCGCGGCCGGCCGTCACCGGCCAGGTCGTCACTGCGCGTCGGTTGCTACGCGTCGATGCGCGAGCGGTCGAGCGTCGCGGCGGAGCTGCTGATGAACTCCTTGCGCGGTGCCACATCGTTGCCCATGAGCAGGTCGAACACCTGCTCAGCGGCGTCCAGCTCGCCGATGTTGATCCGGCGCAGGGTGCGGTAGCGGGGGTCCATCGTGGTCTCGGCCAGCTGGTCGGCGTCCATCTCGCCCAGACCCTTGTACCGCTGGATCGAGTCCTTGTACCGCACGTTCTTGCGCTGGAACTCGAGCAGCGTCTCGCGCAGCTCGCGGTCGGAGTACGTGTACACGTACTTGTCCTGGCCCTTCTTGGGCTGGACCAGCTCGATGCGGTGCAGCGGGGGCACCGCGGCGAAGACCCGGCCCGCCTCGACCATCGGCCGCATGTAGCGCTGGAACAGCGTCAGGAGGAGGCAGCGGATGTGCGCGCCGTCGACGTCGGCGTCGACGAGCAGGATGATCTTTCCGTAGCGCGCCGCGTCGATGTCGAAGGTGCGCCCGGAGCCAGCTCCTATCACCTGGATGATCGCACCGCACTCGACGTTCTTCAGCATGTCCGAGACGGACGACTTCTGGACGTTGAGGATCTTGCCGCGGATCGGCAGGAGCGCCTGGAACTCCGAGTTCCGCGCGAGCTTGGCGGTGCCGAGCGCGGAGTCGCCCTCGACGATGAAGAGCTCGCTGCGCTCCACGTCGTCGCTGCGGCAGTCGGCAAGCTTCGCGGGAAGCGACGAGGACTCCAGGGCCGTCTTGCGGCGCTGCGCGTCCTTGTGCTGGCGGGCCGCGATGCGGGTGCGGGCCGCCGCGACGGCCTTCTCCATGACGGCGCGTGCCTGCGCCTTGGCGTCACGCTTGGTGGACGTCAGGAACGCCTTGAGCTCCTTGGCGACCACGTTGGCGACGATCCGGTTGGCCGCGGAGGTACCGAGGACCTCCTTGGTCTGGCCCTCGAACTGCGGCTCGGCGAGGCGCACCGTGACGACGGCGGTGAGGCCTTCGAGGGCATCGTCCTTGACGACGTCGTCCTCGGCGACGCGCAGCAGCTTCTGGCTGCGCAGGACCTCGTTCATCGTCTTGGTGAGCGAGCGCTCGAAGCCCGTCACGTGGGTGCCGCCCTTGGGGGTGGCGATGATGTTCACGAACGACCTGAGGGTCGTGTCGTAACCCGTGCCCCAGCGCAGCGCGATGTCCACGCCGAGCTCACGGGTGACCTCGGTCGGTGTCATCTGGCCGTGGTCGTCCAGGACCGGGACGGTCTCCTTGAAGGTGCCCTGTCCGGTGAGGCGCAGGACGTCGCAGACCGGCTTGTCCTGCGCCAGGTACTCGCAGAACTCGCTGATGCCGCCGTCGAAGCGGAAGGACTCCTCGCCCTTGCTGCCTCCGTCCCCGAGGCCGAACTCGTCGCGGACGACGATGGTCAGGCCGGGCACGAGGAACGCGGTCTGGCGGGCGCGCTGGTGCAGCGTCTCCAGGGAGAGCTTGGCGTCCTTGAGGAAGATCTGGCGGTCCGCCCAGTAGCGGATGCGGGTGCCGAGGCGGGCCTTGGGGATCTTCTTGGTCTTGGTCAGGCGCGCCGAAGGGTCGAAGGCCGCGTCGGGGCCGGGCTTGGCGAAGGCTCCGGGGACGCCGCGCCGGAAGCTGATGGCGTGCGTGTGCCCGTTGCGGTCCACCTCGACGTCGAGACGCGCCGACAGCGCGTTCACCACCGAGGCGCCCACGCCGTGGAGGCCGCCGGAGGCCGCGTAGGAGCCACCGCCGAACTTTCCGCCCGCGTGGAGCTTCGTCATGACGACCTCGACTCCGGAGAGGCCGGTTTTGGGCTCGACATCCACGGGGATGCCTCGGCCGTTGTCCCGCACCTCGACGGAGCCGTCGTCGTGCAGGATCACCTCGATGTGGTCGCAGTAGCCACCCAGGGCCTCGTCGACGGAGTTGTCGATGATCTCCCAGAGGCAGTGCATGAGGCCGCGGCTGTCGGTCGAGCCGATGTACATGCCCGGTCGCTTGCGGACTGCTTCGAGCCCCTCGAGGACCAGCAGGTGCCGCGCGGTGTAGTTGGAACCGTCACGGTCTGCTCCGGTCAGCAGCGCTGTGGACGGCACGGACGTCTCGGCGGTCACGCGGTTCGCTCCTCGCTGAATTTCAGATGGGGCCCTTGTGGGTAAAGGGCCGGCGTCGGTCGCGCGTCAGAGCCTACCGAGGCCTGGTAGAGCCGTTGTACCGCCACCCTCACCTCGACCAAGACTAGTCCAAGCTCGCATGAGTGTTCGATCCCTCGATGGAGTGAAGCACACATCACGTTCCCTTCCAGGCATGAACCATTTAGGCTCCGGGCACGTCCTCATGAACAACCGGCATCCCAGCCGGGGAGGACCGACCTGACAGAACGCGCGAACCCGTAAGACACGTAAGAGACGCAATACGGCACATTCGCCGCCACCCGGCGACAGACAGCCGGCCTCGAAGAAATTTTTCGAGGAAAAGCCGCGAGCGGGAACGTTTTCGGCCTGGTTGGATGTTGACCCTGGTACGACAGCTCGTCGAGCTAGAGAAGAGGCGACGTGACTACTGTTCTGACCCCCGCGAGCCCGCTGACGGCCGCTGACCGCTGTGACCGTTGCGGCGCCCAGGCATACCTGCGCGTCGTGCTCCTCAGCGGTGGTGAACTGCTCTTCTGCGCCCACCACGGTCGCAAGTTCGAGCCGGAACTCAAGAAGATCGCCGCTGAGATACAGGACGAGACGGAGCGGCTCACCGCCGTTCCGGCAAGCGCCGAGACCGAGGAACGCTGACGCCTCGCACCCACGACGAGCCAGCTCCGGCGTCATCAGGCCGGTGAGCGGGCGGCCCTCCCTGCACCCCAGGGATGGCCGCCCGTCCTCGTATCCGTACGGTCCCACCGCCCTCTCAGGCCCGTGGGGCCGTCACCTTCACGCCCCCTCGGACACCGAGGGCAGTCTCGAGGTGCGCTGCTCGAGCACGCGCAGAGCGTCCGAGACGCGTGTGTAGACGCCCGGGCTCTCCGGGCGCCCGCAGCCGCTCCCCCAGGACACCAGGCCGATCAGCTTGCCCTGGGCCACCAGTGGCCCGCCGCTGTCCCCCTGGCAGGCGTCCTTGCCGCCTTCGGGGACACCCGCGCAGAGCATCGAGTCGGACTGATAGGTGCCCTCAGGACCACCCGGATAGGCCCTCTCGCACGCACTGTCGGCGAGCACCTGCACACGGGCCGCGTGCAGCGTGCGCGCGTAGTCACCCGCACCCGTGGTGTCACCCCAGCCGTAGACGGCCGCTCCCGTACCGGGGCGGTAGGCGGGGTCACCCTCGTCCGCCATGGGGATCACGTATCCCGCGGGCAGCGCCGTGGACAGTGTGATGACGGCCACATCCCCCGCGTTCGTTCGTTCGTCGTAGTCGGGATTCACCCACATGCTGCGCACGGGGATCTCCGCGCCCGCCGTCGATTCGAGATCGTCCCGGCCGACGATCACCTTGAGGTCGCGGACCGTCCCTCCGGGCCCACCGATCACGTCGGGCCCGAGACAGTGGGCCGCGGTGAGCACAGTGGACCGGTCGACGACGACGCCCCCGCAGAACTGCCCCGACCGGCTGCCTCCGAACCGGTCACGACTGGACAGGGCCACCGCCCACGGGCTGTCGCCCACGCTGACCTGCTGCCCGCCGACGACCCCGTCGTCGGCGGCCGCGCGCGACGGCGAGGCCAGGGGCGACACGGCCACCGCCGCCAGGACGGCCAGGGACGTGGTCAGCACTCTCGCACGGGCATGACGCATACGGTCTCCTCACTCCGGGTTGTTCACAGCACACCCAGAGTGATCCACTTCGGTGGCACGCGCACCGCGAGTCCTCGTGGTGTCGCGGACACGCCGAAGGCCCGGCACTCCCCACGGAGGGGGCGTACCGGGCCTTCTGAGGGTCCTTCAGGAGCCGTCGACTAGTCGAGGTAGTCGCGCAGGACCTGCGAGCGCGACGGGTGGCGCAGCTTCGACATGGTCTTCGACTCGATCTGGCGGATGCGCTCGCGCGTCACGCCGTACACCTTGCCGATCTCGTCGAGGGTCTTCGGCTGACCGTCGGTGAGACCGAAGCGCATGGAGACGACGCCCGCCTCGCGCTCCGACAGGGTGTCGAGGACGGAGTGCAGCTGCTCCTGGAGGAGCGTGAAGCTGACGGCGTCGGCCGGGACGACGGCCTCGGAGTCCTCGATGAGGTCACCGAACTCGCTGTCGCCGTCCTCGCCCAGCGGGGTGTGCAGCGAGATGGGCTCGCGGCCGTACTTCTGGACCTCGATGACCTTCTCGGGGGTCATGTCGAGTTCCTTGGCCAGCTCCTCCGGGGTGGGCTCGCGGCCCAGGTCCTGGAGCATCTGGCGCTGCACGCGCGCGAGCTTGTTGATGACCTCGACCATGTGCACCGGGATACGGATGGTGCGGGCCTGGTCGGCCATGGCGCGGGTGATCGCCTGACGGATCCACCAGGTGGCGTACGTGGAGAACTTGTAGCCCTTGGTGTAGTCGAACTTCTCGACCGCGCGGATCAGACCGAGGTTGCCCTCCTGGATCAGGTCCAGGAAGAGCATGCCGCGGCCGGTGTAGCGCTTGGCCAGGGAGACCACGAGGCGGAGGTTGGCCTCCAGCAGGTGGTTCTTGGCGCGGCGGCCGTCCTCGGCGATGATCTCGAGCTCGCGCTTGAGCTTGGGAGCCAGCTTGTCGGCGTTCGCCAGCTTGTCCTCGGCGAACAGGCCGGCCTCGATGCGCTTGGCGAGCTCGACCTCCTGCTCGGCGTTGAGCAGCGGGACCTTGCCGATCTGCTTCAGGTAGTCCTTGACCGGGTCGGCGGTGGCGCCGGCGGCCGCGACCTGCTGCGCGGGCGCGTCGTCCTCGTCCTCGTCGGACAGGACGAAGCCCTGGCCCTCGGCCTCGGGCTCGCCCTCGGCCTTGCCGGTGGCGGGGGTCTCCTCGGTCGCCTCGTCCTCGAGAAGGTCGTCGTCCTTCTTGGCGGCCGTCTTCTTGGCCGCGGTCTTCTTCGCGGTCGTCTTCTTGGCGGCGGCCTTCTTGGTCGTCGCCTTCTTGGCCGCGGCCTTCTTGACCGGCGCCTCGTCCGCCGACGCCTCGGCGGGGGCCTCCGCGGCGGGGGTGCCGGTGGCGACCTTCTTGGCGGTGACGGTCTTGGCCGCGACGGTCTTGGTGGTGGTGCGCTTGGCCGGACTCTTGGCTGCGACGCTCTTTCGGGGACGCTTGGGCTCAGCGGCACTGACCATCAGCGTCACACCCTCTTCCTCGAGGATCTGGTTGAGGCTGCGCAGAACGTTCTTCCACTGAGTGGCCGGAATCTGGTCGGCCTCGAACGCACGGCGTACGTCGTCGCCGGCGATCTGGCCATCAGCCTTTCCCCGCTCAATGAGCGCCATGACAGAGACGGACTCGGCGATCTCCGGCGGGAGCGTACGGGATGTGCTGGCCGACACGAACAACCTCTCGGAACGTTGGAAAACGGCTTCCGGCCCCGTCCTGTGTGGACCGGAGCCGACGACCGCCGGCTTGGGGATGGGCCGACGTCGCGGGCGGGGGCCGGGGAGATACACAGCGCCACGAACGGCTGCCGTATTCCCTCCTCGGCTGTCACCTCTTAGGTCATCGCGCTGTTCCGAGGAGCGTTACGCCCAATCTGCGTGGCCCGAGTCACACCCCGTAAGCGGTCAAAAAATGACGTATGCGGGCAGATGCGGGCGCGATCCAGCCCCTACGGGACCTGGCTGCCGGATCCGAGACGTAACGGACCCGCTGCGGGAACCCCGCAGCGATCACCGGCCAGCCTTCCAGAGAGACCCGCTCGGCGGAATACCCTTCGGCCTCCAAGAGGCGAGTCACCGGATGGCGCCCACCGAAACGTGCCTGCGGCACACCAGGGGGCGCTCCGGCGACATCCGGGGAGTCCGCTCAATCCGATCCGGCGCGTCGCACGACCCGAGCCGTACTCCCCCGCTCCTCGCGCCCCCGCGCGCGCTCTCCCCGGTCAGTGCTCGCGGGGGCCCGGCACGAGGTGGACGGTCAGCAGCTGACGCATGGCCGCCTCGGCGCCGACTCCGTCGCCCGTGGCGAGCGCCTCGACGATGCGCGCGTGGTGCGCGACGGTCGTCTCGTTCGGCCGGTCACAGCCCGTGACGGGCCCGCCGGAGACCTGCAGGGCGGCCGAGACGATGCCGGAGAGGTGTTCGAGCATCCGGTTGCCGGCGAGCTGGATCAGCAGCGCGTGGAACTCGGCGTCGGCACGCGAGAAGGTGATCGAATCGCCCTGTCCGAGGGCGTGCCCCATGATCTCGACCATGTCGGAGAGACGTTGCTGCAGATCGTCGCGGCCGTGTCCGGCGGCGAGCCGGGCGGCGAGCGGCTCGATCGTCCAGCGCAGCTCACCGAGCTCCCTGCGCTGGTCGTCACGCTGCGGTCCGAAGGCCCGCCACTCGATGATGTCGGGGTCCAGCAGGTTCCAGTCGCTCACGGGGCGCACGCGCGTGCCCACGTTCGGCCGGGCGCTGACCAGCCCCTTGGCCTCGAGGACGCGGAGCGACTCGCGGACGACGGTGCGGGACACCTCGAAACGCTGGCCGATCTCCTCGGGGACCAGCGGGCGGTCGGCGCCCAGGTCCCCGGAGACGATCATCTGCCCCAACTGCTGGACGAGTTGGCCGTGCAGGCCGCGGCCGCGGCTGCCGGCGGGGCGTCGGCCGACGCGGCCCAGATCGGCGTCGCCGGTGTCCCACGCGGGTGCGCCGACACGGTCGACAGGAGCCTCCGCATAGGGGTAGCGATCGAGTTCGCCCGGTCCGGAGAGGCCGGATTCGGCGGAGCGGGCGGTGGTCATCATGGTGTGCGCAAGGGTACTCACGGAATCTGTTGTCGGCGTTGCCTCCAACTCCCTTGAGGTCTTTGGTGAAAAGCACACGAAAGGGTGATCGCCGTCCTCGCTGTAATTGACGCCTTATCGGAAAGAAGTGAGCGTTCCAGGGGGAGTTGTGGACAGCGGCGGACCCGCAGACCGAAAAGGGTCCTCAGCGCACCCGGGGGCGCACCGCTGTGAGCACGTATGCGCAGAGCAGCGCGGTGAGCGACAACATGAGCGCACCACCTACAGGTTGAACGATCATCCGCACCGCGGCCGCCGCGTAGCGCTCCGCGCCGAAGGGCCAGTGCACCAGCGTGAGACCGCTCAGACGGCCTGGAAGCCCCTCGGCCGTTCGCACAGACGGTCCCTCCAGGGCCTTCTGTACGAGCGGGACGATCACGATCGGCACGGCCACGACGGCGGCGAGCCCGGCGGTGGTGGACCGGAAGACCGCGGAGGCCAGGACCCCCGCCCAGGCGCAGGCGACGACGAGCACGAGCCAACTCGCGCTCAACGAGAGCCAGTCGGCGGGGACTTGTGTGAGTTCGCCGCCGTATACCAGATGGAGCAGGGCGGCGTCGCAGGCGATCACGAGGGTTGACATGACGACAGCGGTCGCGGCACCCACGGCCAGCTTGGCCGTGAGCAGTCCCAGCCGGCGCGGTACAGACCCCCGGTCGATACCGAGGGCGGGGTGGCGGAACTCGTCGCCGAAGGCGAAGGCGCCGAGCAGGCCCGCGCCGAGTGCGGCGGGGGGCAGGGGCAGCTCGTGCGGCCAGGCGGCGAGCAGGCGCGGCTGCGGTGTATGTCCGATCCGGGCGAGGAACAGGGAGAGGAGTGCGGACAGGACGAGAGCGAGGCCGACGGTCACGTAGCCGGTGGGGATGCCGGTCGCGCGGCGCAGCTCGTAGCGCAGGGGGCGCAGGGGGCTGCGCGCGGACCAGACGGTGATGGGCGGCGGCAGGGGCGAGAGGGTGGGGGGCGCCTCTGCGCTGCGGTCGCTGCTGTCCCGGGACGGCTCTTCGTCCGTCGCGAGCGGCACGTACTTCGAAACCGGCGCGTCCGAGGCGCCCGTGTCCTCGTTCGGAGCGGCCGCGGGGGTCGACGACATACCGGTGGCAGACGTGAACGCGTCTGCCGGAGCCAGCACGTTGGCGACCTCTCGCCTGCCGGCGTCGGCCGCACGATGCCCACCCCCGGGCGGCACTACAAGGCCGCCCTCCCCGCCGTGGCCACGCTCAGGGTCGTTCGGCCCGACCGGGGACTGCGGAGTCTGCGCGGGGCCCGGCTGCGGGCCCGCGTCCCCGATCTCGTCGGCGAGTTGGTGTACCAGGATCCCGTGGCGGAACGCGGTCTCGCCCACGTCGGCGCAGGTGCTGCCGTACACGGAGAGGCGGCTGCCGTCCTCGGTGACGACCTCGACGGACCGTTTCGCCCTGCGTGCTTCCTTGGCCAGCAGCACCGCGAGGCGCGCGGCGTGCGGGCTGCGGACGGCGACCCGGGGGCGCAGCCGGGTGCGGGCGAAGGAACCGGCTTCCTGGTCCGCCACGACCTTTCCGCCGTCCAGCGAGACGACGTGATCGGCCGCCCGCGCCGCCTCTTTGGGGTCGTCGGTGGTGAACAGCACCGTGCCACCGAGGTCCGCGTACGTCCGCAGGGCGCCGTGCAGCCAGCTGCACTCACGGTGCGACAGCCCTTCGGAGGGGCCGTCGAGGACCAGGGTGTGCGGGTCCGCCAGGAGCGCTCCGGCCAGGCCGAGCCGGCGGTCCATTCCGCGCGACAGCGTGCCGAGGCGCTGATCGCGCAGGCTCACCAGGCCCACGGCCTCCAGCACTTCGTCCGCGCGCTCGACGGACACGCCCGTCGCCGCGCACAGCATGCGGAGTTGGCCTCGCACCGACCGGGCGGGGTGCCCCGGGACGTCACCGAGCAGGACGCCGACTTCGCGCGAGGGATGCGGAATGCGATGGAGCGGTCGCCCTCTGAAGTACGTGATGCCACGGCCCTGTTGCAGTGCGAGCATCAACCGTACCGCGGTGGTCTTGCCCGCGCCGCGTGGGCCGAGGAGGGCGGTGACGTGTCCTCCGTGCGCCTCGAAGGACACGTCGTCGACGGCGGGCGGGCCCTCCTTACGGGCGTTGCTGGTCAGTCCGATGGCCTGGATCATCGCTTCTCTCGCAGGAGGGGAGACCGCTCGGCGGCCGGGGCCCGTCCATCGGTCCTACGACAGCGAACCCCGTGGGTACCGCAGCAAGATAACGCGATATTTCTGGCTTTTCGGGCAGGGAGCGGGCGTGAGTGTCCCTGCTTTGCGGCTCCGTGAGCCGAGTCGGGTCGTACCGGTCAGACCTCGGGGCGCAGCATCGGCGGGTTGAGCAGCGTCGCTCCGCCCGCGCGGAACAGCTGGGCGGGGCGTCCGCCCTGGCGGGTGGTCGTTCCCCCGGTCGGGACGAGGAAGCCGGGCGTGCCGGTCACCTTGCGGTGGAAGTTGCGCGGGTCGAGGGCGACTCCCCACACCGCCTCGTAGACACGGCGCAACTCCCCGACGGTGAACTCTGGCGGGCAGAACGCGGTGGCCAGCGAGGAGTATTCGATCTTCGAGCGGGCGCGCTCGACGCCGTCCGCCAGGATCTGCGCGTGGTCGAAGGCCAGCGGCGCCGCCTGCTCCCCCTCCCGGCCGAACCCGCTCTGGTTCATCAGCTCCTCGACCGGTGCCCATCGGGCACTGTGTGCGTCGCCGCCAGCCCGGGGCGCGGGCAGGTCGGGCGCGAGGGCCAGGTGGGCGACGCTGACCACGCGCATCCGCGGATCGCGCTTGGGATCCCCGTACGTCGCGAGCTGCTCCAGGTGTGCGCCGTTGTCCTGCGCCGGCACGCCCGGGTCGTGGGCGCGCAGGCCGGTCTCCTCGGCCAGCTCCCGCGCTGCCGCCTCCGTCAGGTCCTCGTCGTCCCGGACGAACCCGCCGGGCAGTGCCCAACGCCCCTGAAAGGGCGGCTCACCTCGCCGTACCGCCAACGCGCACAGGGCGTGGCGGCGCACGGTCAGCACGACCAGGTCGACGGTGACAGCGAAGGGCGGGAAGGCCGACGGGTCGTAGGGTGGCATGGAACGATCATAGTCGTCTGCCTGACGATAAACACCTCCTTCCCTCATCGTCGCCCCACTTCGTGCCCCGCGCCCACACCCGTCCGTCGCGCACGGGTCGCCGGCCGGTCAGACCCCCAACTGGAGTCCGTCGGCGGCCTCCTCGACCATGGCGAGGCCGAGGCGGGTGACGCGGACCGCGAAGGGCTGCCCGGCCACTTGCAGGCCCGTCAGTCCGACCGCCCCGAGGGGCGCGCTGCGCATCGGTGACAGGGTCACGGTCCGGGCCGGCGCGTCCGGCCTGATGCCCGCGAGCGAGACCAGGAGGTGCACGCCGCCCGCGGCCGCGACGGCGGCGGGTCTGCACGCGGCGGGGTGCGGCACCGGGGCGCCGCGCTCAGTCCGCTGCTCCCCCGCGTGCATCTCCGGCAGGCGGTAACCGAAGGATTCCGCAGCATCGATCACCCCTCTGAGCAGGGACGCGGCTTCCTTCTCGTAGCCCGCGGTGGTCAGTCCCGCGACGGCCACCGCCGTCTCGTGGATCCGCACCGCGCCGGAGTGGTGGCCGAACGGGTTGTACGCCCCTTCCTTGGCGCCGAGGCTCCGCAGTCCCCAACCGGAGTCCAGGGCCGGCCCTCCGAACAGCCGGGCGAGCTGTTCCGTCTGCACCTTGTCGAGCAGGCCGGGTGCGGAGGCTCCCGCGCCGAGGAGGCCGGTGTCAAGCAGGTGTGCGGCGCCGCTGCCGAGCTGTGCGATCGGCCGCCCGTCCGGTGTGCAGGCCGCGGCGGGCCTGCCCCCTCCGAGGTCTTCCACCCAGAAGTCCTCGCGGAAGCGGCGCCGGAGCTCCTCGGCCCATTGGCGCAGCTCGGCACCGCCGGGTCGGGCGTACGCGTCCATCAGGTCGGCGCCGAGGACAGCGGCCCGGTGCGCGTGGGCCTGGGTCTCGCAGCGCCGTGGGCCGCCCGGCCCCGGATCCGGCAGATAGGGATGCTCCCGTTCGACCGCGGTGCGCAGCCAGCGCAGGCACCGCTCCGCGGCGGGGAGCAGTTCGACGACCTCCTGTTCGGCGAGTCCCCAGCGTCTGGCTTCGGCCAGGAGCACGGGGAATTGGAGGGTGGCTTCGATGCCGGTGCTGCTCGGCGGAAGTTGAGCGCCTGCGTGCCGCAGAGGCCCTGGAATGCTGCCGAAATCCGGTCCCGGGGAGGCCGATTGAGTGCGGGCGAGCGCACGGAGCGTTCCCGCGGCGAGGCGGGTACCCAAGGGGAGAGCCATGCGGGCCGCGGCCAACGCCTCGGCGGGCGCCGGTCCGCAGCGCCAGGGCGCGCCCGCGGCAAGTCGTACGTCCAGGGGGTGCTCCGGGTCGCGCACCAGCAGCGCGTGGAGATCATCTACGCAGGCCCTCAGAAGGGCGCCCGCGCGTGGGTCGTCCCCCTGGGCCTGCGCCGAACCGAACAGCCGCCGCCCGGCGCCCGGCGCCGAGCTGCCGCTCCCCGTGTCCGCCCGCAGTTTCAGCTCCACGGTGCGCGAGCCGCCGGGCGGGAGGTCCAGTTCCCAGCGCAGCAGGCCTGCCGAGGCGAGCGCGTCAGTGGGCGACGGCACGGCGGTCACCACCGCGTATCCGGCGGCCGAGGACCACCGCATCCCCGAGTCGTGGACGCTCGCGGGAAGTTCGCGGACGATGCTTCCCGCGGCCACCGCGCCGAGTTCGGCAAGGTCCGTGCCCAGGGAGATCTCCAGGGGTAGGCGTAACCGATGCCGAGCCGAGCTGTGCAGCGTGATCCGCTCGGTCCCGTCGGCGTGACGGACGCGCTCGACGATCACGTCGGGGTCGGGTCCGGCCTCCGGCGAGGCCCGCACCGTCGACACGAATCGGGCCCGGTCCGCGGCGATCATGCGGGCCTGCACGGCGAGAGGCTCCCGGCCGCCCACGCGGACCTCACAGCGCGAGAGCAGGCGGCGTCCGCCCCGGTACACGCCGTCGAGGCCGTGGGCCTTCAGCTGCCCGTGGTCCGAGGAGATCGCGAGCCCGGGCAGGGCCACGCAGATCAGCGCCCCGTGCGTGGACGGCAGGTCCGCGCTGCGACGCGGTGCCGCGGCCTGCTGCGGTGCACCGGCCGCCCGTCGCTGTTCCCACTCGCCCATGGGCCTCATCCCTCGAACGCGGCCGAGCGAGGCGCCGGCGTGCCGCCGGGCTGCCGAACACCTCGGCGGCGCGGCCCGGCCGTCGCTTCCGCCATCCACGTGAACGGCGCGGTCCCGCCGCAAGTAACGCTTCAGCGCCTCGAAACCACGCCATCGACGGCGGCGCCCGGCGTGTTCGCCCCGGCTCATCCCTCGCCCCTCTGACGCTGGTGAACGATGCGGCGGCGCCCTGAGGGACGGCGCGGCGCACGCGTGCCCGCCCGGCCGGGCCGCGTCCCCGCTCCGGGCCGTCGCTCGCCCCGCCGCCGCAGGGCCGCCTCCAGGCCACGGGCCGCGCGCGAGACACCCGGATCGACCACGTGCTTCGTGCCCGGGACGAGTGGCTCCGAGGCCTGTTCGCCGGAGCCACCCTCTCCTTCGGTGATCCCTACGGCCGCCCCTTCTGTAAGCCCTGCAGCCTCCCCTTCTGTGATGCTTGCGACCTCCCTTTCCCTGAAGCCTGCGTCCTCCGCTTCCCTGAAGCCTGCGTCCTCCGCTTCCCTGATGCCTGCCGCCTCCGCGTCACCTTCACCCCGATCAACCACGGGGTCCGAGGCCTCGTCGTGGTCCGCCCGCCGGCCACGCAGCGAGCGCCGCACCGGCTCGGGGTCCAGGCCCCCCGAGCGGGCCTCGTTGAGCAGACGGGCGAAGACGTAGTCGGGGTCCGCGCCGAGCGCCATCTCCAGGGCCACGTCCGCCTCGACCGTGTCGCCGAGCGACCAGGCCACCCATCCCGCGAGGGTCAGCGGCGCCGCGGCGTGCTCGCAGTAATCGCCCACACAGCGTCGGGCCAGCGCGCGCCACAGGCGCAGCGCGCACGCCGCTTCGTCGCCCTCCATCCACTCCGCGGCCCGGTCCCTGGTCTCGCGGTCCTGCAGACCGAGGATCAGGACCGCCGCCTCGTCGTGGGCCAGCAACTCGTCGTCCTTGAGGTCCGCCTCCAGCGCGTCCGGCGCGCTGGAGGCGTCCGCGAGACGGCGCATGCACAGCCGCGCCAGATCGAGGGTCTGGGCCTCCACGCCCGCACGCCTGTGCGGACTCAGCATCCTCGGCACAAGGTCCATGGACGCGGCGTCGAGCGCCCTCTCCTGCTCCGGTCCGAGAGCGGTGACCAACGGAGCGAGGCGTGCCTTGACCTCCTGCTCCGAGGCCCGGACCTGGATGCCCGCGTACGCGGCGGTGGCCGCCATCACCGAGGTGCCCGGGCCCGTCACCGGATTCCCGTCGGGCGGGCAGCAGTCGGGGCGCACGCAGCAGTAGGACCAGTAGTGATCGGCGGAGAGGCACAGGGCTTCCGTCACCGGTACGTCCAAGGCGCCGCAGGCCGTACGCAGGAGCTGGGCCAGCGGACGCAGCCGCTCCATGGTCAGCCGGCCCGTGCCGGCCCGTGCGGGTGCCGGGTCCTGGCAGAGGAACGCGATGATGCTGTCGGGCTTGCCGTCGCGGCGCACGCACTCGCCGATCAGGCAGCGCGCGAGCAGGTCCGCGACGGCAGGCCAGTCCTCGGGCCGGTCGGGGATGCCGAGGCGCACCCGGCCACCGAACCGGCCCTCGTGCAGGGCGACCAGGACGATGCAGTCCTCGGGCCGGAAGCCGAGCAAGTACGGCAGCGCCTCGGCCAGTTCGCCAGCGGAGCGCAGGGTGATCTTGGCCTCGCCGGTGACGCCGACGGGCTCGCTGTGATTCGTCATGCGAGGACCATGCCGCGAATCACCCGACTCCGGTTCACCCTGTGGATAACCCCCATCAGGGACACGTCATGAGTTGTCCACAGGTCACGGGGCTCGTTCGCGCGATGTCGGTGCCATCGGGTTGCATGGGGGCATGAGCAACGAAGACCTGCGGAACGCGGCCGACACCGTACTCGCCCGACTTGTCGGAGACCCGAGTGGCACCGCCCGGCTGCGCGAGGACCAGTGGCGGGCGATCGAGGCGCTGGTCGCCGACCACAGACGCGCCCTCGTCGTGCAGCGGACCGGCTGGGGCAAGTCCGCGGTGTACTTCGTGGCCACAGCGCTGCTGCGCGAGCAGGGCAGTGGGCCGACGGTCATCGTCTCGCCGCTGCTCGCCCTCATGCGGAACCAGGTGGAGGCGGCCGAGCGCGCGGGCATCCGCGCCCGCACGATCAACTCCTCGAACACCGAGGAGTGGGACGCGGTCCGTGCCGAGGTCGCGGCGGGAGAGGTCGACGTGCTCCTGGTCAGCCCCGAGCGGCTGAACAACCCGGATTTCCGGGACAACGTCCTGCCGCAGCTGGCGGCGGCCACCGGCCTCCTGGTGGTGGACGAGGCGCACTGCATCTCGGACTGGGGGCACGACTTCCGTCCCGACTACCGGCGGCTGCGCACCATGCTGGCCGAACTCCCGTCGGGCGTCCCGGTGCTGGCCACGACGGCGACGGCGAACGCCCGCGTGACGGCCGACGTCGCCGACCAGCTCGGTACGGGCTCCGGCTCCGACGCCCTGGTGCTGCGCGGCCCGCTGGATCGCGAGAGTCTCAGCCTCAATGTGCTGGAGCTGCCCGACGCCGCCCACCGGCTGGCCTGGCTCGCCGATCACCTCGACGACCTGCCGGGCTCCGGCATCATCTACACGCTCACGGTGGCGGCCGCCGAGGAGGTCACCGCGTACCTGCGGCAGTGCGGTCACACGGTCACCTCGTACACGGGCAAGACGGAGAACGCGGACCGCCAGCAGGCCGAGGAGGACCTGCTGGCGAACCGGGTGAAGGCACTCGTGGCCACGTCCGCGCTGGGCATGGGTTTCGACAAGCCCGACCTCGGGTTCGTCGTGCACCTCGGCTCGCCCTCCTCCCCCATCGCCTACTACCAGCAGGTGGGCCGCGCGGGCCGCGGCGTCGAGCACGCCGAGGTGCTGCTGCTTCCGGGCAAGGAGGACGAGGCGATCTGGCGCTACTTCGCCTCGCTCGCCTTCCCGCCCGAGGACCAGGTGCGGCGCACGCTGGACGTGCTCGCGGGCTCCGAGCGGCCGCTGTCCCTGCCGGCGCTGGAGCCGCTGGTCGAGCTGCGCCGCTCCCGCCTGGAGATCATGCTCAAGGTGCTCGACGTGGACGGCGCGGTGCACCGGGTGAAGGGCGGCTGGATCTCGACCGGCCGGCCGTGGGTCTACGACACGGAGCGGTACGTGTGGGTGGCCAAGCAGCGCGAGGCCGAGCAGCAGGCCATGCGGGACTACGCGACGACGACCGGCTGCCGCATGGAGTTCCTGCGCCGGCAGCTGGACGACGAGGCGGCCGCCCCGTGCGGCCGGTGCGACAACTGCGCGGGGGCACGGTTCGACGCCGCGGTGTCGCCGCAGGCACTGACCTCGGCCCGCGGTGAGCTGGGGCGCCCCGGCGTGGAGGTGGAGCCCCGGAAGATGTGGCCCACGGGACTCGCCTCGGTCGGGATCGACCTCAAGGGCCGTATCCCCGCCGGCGAGCAGGCGGCGCCGGGGCGGGCGCTCGGCCGCCTCTCTGACATCGGCTGGGGCAACAGGCTGCGCCCGATGCTCGCGCCCCAGGCACCGGACGGTCCGGTGCCGGACGACGTGGCACGGGCCGTCGTGGAGGTTCTCGCCGACTGGGCGAAGGGGCCGGGGGGCTGGGCGTCCGGTGACGCCTCGGCTCTGCCACGCCCGGTGGGCGTGGTCACGATGGCCTCGCACACCCGGCCGCAGCTCATCGACTCCCTGGGCCGGGGCATCGCTCAGGTGGGCCGGATGCCGCTGCTCGGGCAGATCGCGTACGAGCCGGGCAGCGACACGGCGCACATCCCGCGCAGCAACAGCGCGCAGCGCCTGCGCGCGCTGGACGGCACCCTGGTTCTGCCGCCGGAGCTGGCGGGCGCGCTCGCCGAAGCCGCGGGGCCGGTACTGCTGGTGGACGACTACACGGAAACGGGCTGGACGCTGGCCATGGCCGCGCGGTTGCTGCGCCGGGCCGGCGCCGGGGCGGTGTTGCCGCTGGTCCTGGCCGTCCAGGGCTGAGGCCTCGGCCGGAGGAGCCGCGGTCGGCCCCCGGGGAGCAGTCTCGGGCGCCCGGCCGCACATGGGTGTCCCGAGCTATGGGCAGGGATATTGAAGACGCATCGTCAGATACCGGGCCTCGGCGCCAATTGCTCGTTGCCGAGCGACAGTACGACGGGAAGAATCGGGAGTGCTCCCCGCGCGGCTCCCGTGGTCCGGTAGGGCTGTGCCGCGGTGCGCTCCCCCAGTCCGCCCCTGCCCTCCTCGTGGGCGTCCAGCCGAAGGGAGGACCGTGACCTTCGGATTCGCTCCGTCCTCGGCGGCATCGTTGTCCGCGTCCTCGATGCGCACCGAAAGGTCCGCCGATTCCGTCAACCGACCGACCAGGCTGCTCGAACCCACGGAGTGGGCAGCGGCCGGTATCCCGCTGCTGCGCAATCCGCGTGAGGTGGTCAGCGGGCTGCACAGCCGCCACCGACCGATCCCGCAGACCGCTGTCGTGGCGGTGCTCGATCCCGAGGAGCGACTGCGCGCGAGCGCCTCGTTCACCCGCCGCGAGAGCCACACCGACGGCTGGACGTTCCGCAACTCCCTGCTGTCGCAGTTGCGTCGGGTGATCCCGCACGACCTGCGCCGCCGCACCCCGGTCCGGACAGCCGTCCTGCTCTACTGCCGCGAGGGCGACGCCCGTTGGACGGAGGAGGACGGGGCCTGGATGTGGGGGCTACGCGACGCCTGCACCCTGCACGGGCTGCGCTGCGGTGCGTACATCACCATGACGCGGGACGGGTGGCAGGTGCTCGGCGAGGGCCGCGGCGGCCGGAGCCCCGGCCTGGGGTCCGCCGTCGAGAGCCTCGGGAGCGCCGAGCCTCCCGCGCCGCGCACGGGGGGCGCCGCGACGGAGATGCTCCGCCGGGCGGCCGCGCGCTGAACGGGTCGGCGGCGGCCGCACACCGGCCTGCCGGACTGGCCGGGCACCGCCGGGCGGTGCGGGCAGCCGGCAAGCCGGGCGTCAGACCCCGGCGCCCAGCAGCGAGTTGATGCGCTGCGGCTCGCCGCACACGATCAGCAGGGAACCGGCCCGGCCGAGAGCGAGCGGAAGAGCCGGTCCGGTCGCCTCGTCGGCGCCGTTCACGGCGACGACGACGACCGGGCGGGTCCCGGCGCGGTCCAGGGCAGAGGCGTCGGCGTAGAAGACGTCGTCGCCCGCGTCGTGCTGCGCCCAGTAGGCGTCGGCACCGAAGGACAGCTCGTGCGCGGCCCACGGGTGCGGGTCGCCGGTGGTGATCACGAGGACCTCACCGGGTGCGCGACCGGAGTCGAGCAGCAGGTCGACGGCTTCCTCCGCGGCGTCCAGCGCGCCCTCGGCCGAGGCCGGGATCAGCTGGACCTGCGGGCCGGCGGGAGTCGGCGGGGCGGCCGGGGCCTTCGGGCCCGGCTTGGGGGCACCGGCGGCGTCACGCGGCGTGCGCTGCGCGGGCGGCATGGGCCTTGCGGGACCCGGACGACCGGGACGCGGCGGCGCCGCGGGACGCGGGCCGGGTACGGGGCGAGGGGTCGGCGCGGTACGGCCACTGGCCGGAGTCGCGCGGGGACCCTGGGCACTCTCGTGAATCTGAGGCTCCTCGGGAATGAGAGGCATGAGCTGATATCTATCAAACGCAGGTGCGGATCGCGCCAGCGGGTGGCACATCAGTGCGAGTGCAGCGGTCAGAAGTCGAAGCCGAGCTGGCCCTCGATCTCAGGAACGCTTGCATCCGCCCAGCTGCGGGCCTTCTTGAGGTGCCGCCACTGGGGCAGCGCATCAAGATACGCCCACGACAGTCGGTGGTGCGGGGTGGGCCCCCGCTCCTCCAACGCGGCACGGTGCACCGGCGACGGGTATCCGGCATTGGCCGCAAACCCGAAGTCTGCATGGTCGATGCCCAGTTCGGCCATCATTTTGTCGCGGCGGACCTTCGCGATCACCGACGCCGCGGCGACGGCGATGCAGGAACGGTCCCCCTTGATCACCGTACGGACCTGCCACGGCGTACCCAGGTAATCGTGCTTGCCGTCCAGGATGACGGCGTCGGGCCGCACCGGCAGGGCCTCCAGGGCCCTCACGGCGGCGAGCCTGAGCGCGGCGGTCATCCCCAGGTCGTCGATCTCCTCGGGCGAGGCGTGGCCGAGGGCGTGGGCGGTCACCCAGCCCTCCAGGACGTCCGCGAGCGTCTCACGCCGCTTGGGGCTGATCAGCTTGGAGTCGGTCAGCCCCTCGGGCGGTCGGCGCAGGCCGGTGATCGCGGCACATACCGTGACGGGACCGGCCCAGGCGCCCCGGCCGACCTCGTCGACACCGGCGATGATCTTGGCACCGGTAGTGGCGCGCAAGGAGCGCTCGACGGTGTGGGTGGGTGGTTCGTACGGCATGGCGCCAACAAGCCTACGCCGCCCGAGGGGCTCGGCGACACCCGCCTCCGCTCAATCCGGACGCCGCTCCAGGAGGGGCACCATGACCCGGTCGATCATCTCCACCAGATCCGCCTCCTCCCATTCACTCCCGCACACCTTGGAGCGGTACATCATCATCGCGGGGATGACGTCGCACACGTAGGGATCGACGGCGTCGGGGCGCACCTCTCCCCGCTCGATCCCGCGGCGCACGACCTCCTTGATCAGCTCGACGCTCGGCTCGACGACCCCCTCGACGATCACGGAGTGGAAGCGCTCCGCGGTGAAGGTGTCGCACTCGTGAAGCACCGAGCGCAGCGCGGAGCCGGGGCGCGAGTACATCGCCGCGCGCATCTGCCGGCACAGCTCCAGCAGGTCCTCGCGGACGCTGCCGCGGTCCGGGGCGGAGTCCAGCCGGGGCAGCCCCGCCTGCAGCGCGTCGACGACGAGGTCCTCCTTGGAGGGCCAGCGCCGGTACACGGCCGCCTTGCCCGTCTGGGCGCCCGCGGCGACGCCCTCCATCGTCAGCCCGTTCCAGCCGACCGTACTGAGCTGGTCCAACGCGGCTTCCAGGATGGCCCGTTCCAGCACGGCGCCACGCCTGCGCAAGGAGACGGAGCCCTGGGGCGGGGCGGCCGTCCAGCGCGAACTAACCATCGTCATCTCTCCGTTGAGCGGTCCGGAAGGGGCCGGGAGTGGTCCGAGACACACGGCGGCGAGTTCAGTGAACGGTTGCGTTCACTGAAGGGGACTCACTACCGTTGAAGCGACAGTGAACGCTCTCGTTCACTAATGCTCTCGTGGGGGATCCATAGTGACAACCTCTCAGTTAACGCAAGATCAGAAGCCGCGAGCAGCCCGCCGGGAGGGGCATCCCGGCATCGCACTCACCGTCATCGCCGCCTGCCAGCTCATGGTGGTCCTCGACGCGACGATTGTGAACATCGCGCTCCCGCACATCCAGGACGCCCTCAAGTTCTCCACCACCGACCTGACCTGGGTGGTCAGCGCGTACACCCTGACCTTCGGCGGCATGCTGCTGCTGGGCGGCCGCGCGGGCGACATCCTGGGACGCCGCCGGGTCTTCATGACCGGCATCCTCCTGTTCACCGCAGCCTCCTTGCTGGGCGGCCTGGCCCAGGAGCCCTGGCAGCTGCTCGCCGCCCGCGCTCTGCAGGGAGTCGGCGGCGCCATCGCGTCACCCACATCCCTGGCCCTCATCACCACCACGTTCCCCGAAGGCCCGGAGCGGAACAGAGCGTTCGGCGTCTTCGCCGCCGTCTCCGCGGGAGGCGGAGCCGTCGGACTGCTCGCGGGCGGCATGCTGACGGACTGGCTGGACTGGCGCTGGGTGCTGTTCGTGAACGTACCCATCGGCATCCTCATCGCCGTTCTCACGCCCCTGTACATCACGGAGTCGAAGCGCCATCCAGGAAGCTTCGACATCGCCGGCGCGCTGACCTCCACGTTCGGCATGGTGGCGCTCGTCTACGGCTTCATCCGGGCGTCCGAGGAAGGGTGGCGGGACAGCCTGACGCTGGGCTCGTTCGGCGCCGCGGTCGTGCTGCTGCTCGCCTTCGCGATCGTCGAGCGGCGCGCCAAGGACCCGATCACACCGCTGCGCATGTTCGCGGACCGCAATCGGTCCGGAACGTACGTGATCATGCTCAGCCTCGCCGCGGCGATGTTCGGCATGTTCTTCTTCATCGTCCTGTTCGTGCAGAACGTGCTGGGCTACTCGCCGATCAAGGCCGGCCTGGCGTTCCTGCCGGTCACCGCCGCGATCGCGGTCGGCGCGGGGCTCTCGCAGCGCTTCCTGCCCACCCTGGGCCCCAAGCCCTTCATGGCCGCCGGCACGGCGCTGGCGGTGCTGGGGCTGACCTGGCAGACGTTCGTGACGCCGGAGAGCTCGTACGTGAGCGGGGTCCTCGGCCCGATGCTGGTCTTCGGCGTCGGCATGGGGCTGAACTTCGTGACGCTCACGGTCACAGCGGTCTCCGGCGTGGCCCAGCACGAGGCGGGCGCGGCGTCCGGCCTGCTCAACGCGACACAGCAGGTGGGCGGCTCGCTCGGCCTCTCGATCCTGACCACCGTCTTCGGCTCGGCGAGCCGGGAGGAGGCCAAGCAGCAGCTGCCGGACTTCATGGCGCACGCCTCGCCGGAGCAGAAGGCGGCGTTCCTCAAGTCCCACGAGCTGCCCGCACCTTGGGGGCACGAGGTGCTGGCGCACGGCATCTCGACGGCGTTCATCCCGGCGGCCGCCATGGCGCTGCTCGCGCTGGCCGTCGCGCTCGTGGTCGTCAAGGTGCGCAAGAGCGACCTGGAGGCACTCTCGGGTGTCGCCGGGCCGGCCGGGGGCTGACGCCCTGGCGGGGGACGTGGGGGGGGGGGGGGCGCGCCGCGCGGCCGCCGGGCGCCGCCCGCCCCCCCCCGGCGCCCCGGCCGCGCCCGCGCCCCAACCCCGACACGGCGAGCGCCAGA
>NZ_JBHYTK010000010.1:71652-96095 GCF_042749255.1 Streptomyces sp. NPDC059524
CCCCCCCCCCCCCCCCACCCCCACCGGCGCCGTACGCGAGCGGCGCCCGAGAACAAGACCTTCCGGAGCGGTCTACGCCTTCCGGTCCGTGGCCCAGTCCGGTAGGGCTTCGGTTCTTTCCAGCCAGGCGGTCGGAGGAGCACCCGCAGGGCTGGAGGCGACGATCCCGCCGACGATCGCGCAGGTCGTGTCCACGTCACCGCCCACCTGGGCGGTGCTCCAGAAGGCACTCTCGTAGTCGCCGAGCCCCCGGGCGGCCGACCAGAGGGCGAACGGCACGGTGTCGTGCGCCGAGGTCCGCCGCCCGCAGCCGAGCACCGCCGCGACCGTCCCCGGGTCCCCGTAGTCGAGCATGTCCCGGGCCCGGCGCAGCCCGGCGCCCACCGCGCTGCGCGGCACGAGCGCGATCACTCCGTCCAGCAGGTCGCCCGGGGCGGGCGGCCCCGCCGGAGCCGCCACCAGGGCGGCCGCCGCGGCCACGGCCATCGCGCCGACGACCGCCTCACGGTGCTGGTGCGTGGGGTACGCCGAGATCTCGGCCTGGTGGGTGGCCTGCTCGGGGTCATCGGCGTAGTAGGCGCCGAGCGGGGCGATCCGCATCGCCGCCCCGTTCCCCCACGAGCCCTGGCCCTTGAACAGCGCCGAGGCGAGCTCCCGCCAGTCGCCGCCCTCGCGGACCAGCCTCAGCAGCCGGTTGACCGCGGGGCCGTACCCGCGGTCGAAGTCATGGTGCTCTGCGAACGACCGGGCGAGGTCGTCCTGGTCGATCCGGCAGTGTCTGGCCAGGACGGCCACCACGGAGCAGGCCATCTCGGTGTCGTCGGTCCACTGCCAGGGGCCGTCGGGCAGGTCACGGCGCTTGAGCAGCGGATAGTTCTCCGGGACGAAGAACTGTGATCCCAGCGCGTCCCCCACGGAGAGGCCGCGCAGGCTGGACAGGGCGCGGTCCACGCGCCCTTCGGGAGAGGAATCAGCGATCATCGCAAAGCCACTCTAACCGGTGACCCCATAGGGCTCAGGTTCACGCCAGCGTTCGAACGGCCGGTCCAGGGTGTACTTGCCGTTCTCCCCGAGAACGAGCGAGCGTGTCTCCGCGTTCCCGGGATTCGACAGCGACTCGAAGTCCGCGACGCTCCAGTGGAACCAGCGCATGCAGAACAGCCGCATCGTGAGCCCGTGCGTCACCAGCAGCACGTTCGGCGGGTGCCCGGGGTCCTCGAAGCTCCGGTACAGGCTCTCCAGGAAGGCGCCGACACGGTCGTACACGTCAGCCCCGGACTCTCCCTGCGCGAAGCGGTAGAAGAAGTGCCCGTACGCGTCCCTGTACGCCTTCTGGAGCCGCACGTCGTCGCGGTCCTGCCAGTTGCCCCAGTCCTGTTCCCGCAGTCGCGGCTCCTCCCGGACCCGTACGAGACCGGGATCCAGGCGGAACGCCCGGAACGTCTGGTGCGTGCGCCGGTAGGGCGAGACGTAGACGCTCACCCGCTCGTCACCGAAGAGGTCACGCAGCTCGCGGCCGGTGCCCTCCGCCTGGCTCCACCCCTTCTCGGTCAGCGCCAGCGCGTGATCGGGCTCGCGTTCGTACACGGTGTCGTCCGCGTTTCCCTCGGACTCGCCGTGCCGGACCAGAACGATGCGCCGTGGTCGTGCCATGCCAAGACAGTAGATCGACCCGGCCGGTTCCGAGCACCCGTACGGGCTCCATCCGGCGTAGATCACAGGGCACGCGCGCGTGGGGGCGCGTTCACACCGTCCAGCTCGGCTCCAGTCCGACGATGTCGCCGCTCACGTCCAGGACGTCGGTCTCCGTCTGGGCCCGCGCGGAGAGCCGCTCCACCCTGTTCACCTGGTACTTGCCGCGCTCCGCCTCGGAGCGCCACATGGAGAGGACCAGGAACTCGTCGCCGGGCGCCTCTCCGAAGAGCCCGCGGATCATGCCGGGCGAGCCGGCCATGGCCGGGTTCCAGACCTTCTGCTGCATCAAGGTGAAGTGCTCCGCCCGCTCCGCGTGCACCTTGAGGTGTGCCACCCGCACGACGTCCGCGTCCGTGAACTTGGCCTCGAACCCGGTCTTCACGTCGAAGCTGTAGTCGAAGAGCTTCACCTGTATGTCTTTGAACGTGCCGGACTGCGCCGCGGCGAGCCGGTCGTGGGACCGCGCCATGAAGGAGTCGTAGAAGGCCCGGCTCTCCCAGAAGCCGAACACATGGGCCACGTCGGACCGACGCCTGCTCCAGCCTCCGCCCTGTCCCCTGAACCCCGGCTCCCCGAGAAGCCCCGCCCATTTCCGCTGTCCCCGCTCGAACCCCCGACGGTCCACCACGGTGCAGCGAATCCACTTGACCAGCACCGCCTCATCGTACGGCGCGGCGCATGACGTGGCGTCACTCTCGGCTGTAGTGCGGGGACTTCGGAGGGCGCGCGTGAGTGGCCGACGGCGAACGGTCGGTCCCCCTGTTGTCGGTGGGACGACGTAGCGTGTCGGTAGCACTCAAACATCGCGCCGAGAAGGGGGAGTTCGGTGAGCAGCCTGCGCAAGGGGATCGAGAAGATCGAGGTCGGACTGAAGTGGGACCCGAGCCCGATCGGCTCGCCTCCCCATGATCTGGACCTCGTGGCGGCGACGTACACGAGCGACGCGCCGCACGGCGATCCCGACTACGTCGTGCACTTCGACAGCCGTTCGCCGGACGGCACCATCACGCTCGACCGGGACAGCCGCACGGGTCAGGGCTTCGGCTACGACGAGGTCATGACGCTCGAACTGGAGCGTCTGGCACCGCGTTACGCGCGCGTGGTCGTGGGGGTGGCGATCCAGCAGGGCGAGGAGGGCACGGACCGGACCAAGGTGTTCGGGGACGTGACCAGCACGGCGGTGCGCATACGGGAGGGGTACACGGAGCTGGCGCTCCACGACTTCGCCTCGGTGCACGGATGCTCGGCTGCGACCGTGGCCGAGTTCGTGCGGGGGGCCGACGGCGAGTGGTCGTTCCACGACACGGTGCACGGCTTCGACGGCGACCTCACCTCGTTCGCCGCCGCGATGGGCGCGCTCTAGTCCGCGCACTCGGGCGCCGGCGGGTTCGCCGCGGACGGCGAAGAGGGAGCCGACCATGGGTCGACTCCCTCTTCGTGTGCCGCTCAGGGACCTGCGCGGCGGCGCGTTCTCACGGCCGCCGCGTCAGTCCCGGGCCGCCGGTTCAGCTGCAGCCGCTGGTGGAGCCGCAGCCCTCGCAGATGTAGCAGGATCCGGCGCGCTGCATCTTCGTACCGCAGGAGAAGCAGAGCGGGGCGTCGGCCTGGATGCCCAGCTGCATCTCGACGAGCTCGGCGCTGGTGTGCGCCTGCTTCGGGGCGGGCACCTCGGCGGCGACCGCGGCCTTCGGCGTCTCGACCGCCTTCAGCTCCTGCGCACGGGGCGCGGACTGGGCCAGGCCCTCGACGTCGACCTCGTCCTCGGTGGGCTCGTAGGAGCCCGTCTCCAGGTGGCGCTGACGCTCCTCGGCGGAGTGGATGCCGAGCGCGGAGCGCGTCTCGAAGGGCAGGAAGTCGAGCGCCAGGCGGCGGAAGATGTAGTCGACGATCGACTGCGCCATCCGCACGTCCGGGTCGTCCGTCATGCCGGCCGGCTCGAAGCGCATGTTGGTGAACTTAGAGACGTAGGTCTCCAGCGGCACGCCGTACTGGAGGCCGACCGAGACGGCGATGGAGAAGGCGTCCATCATGCCCGCGAGGGTGGAGCCCTGCTTCGACATCTTCAGGAAGACCTCGCCGAGACCGTCGTCCGGGTAGGAGTTGGCGGTCATGTAGCCCTCGGCGCCACCGACGGTGAAGGAGGTGGTGATCCCCGGGCGGCCCTTGGGCAGACGCTTGCGGACCGGGCGGTACTCGACGACCTTCTCGACGGTCTCGCGGATCGTCGCCTCGGCCTTCGCGGTCACCTCGGCCTTCTCGTCCTCCTTCTTCTTGGCGGAGAGCGGCTGGCCGACCTTGCAGTTGTCGCGGTAGATGGCGAGCGCCTTGACGCCCATCTTCCAGGCCTCGAAGTAGACCTCCTCGACGTCCTCGACCGTCGCCGTCTCCGGCAGGTTGACGGTCTTGGAGAGGGCGCCCGAGATCCACGGCTGGATGGCGGCCATCATGCGGACGTGGCCCATCGCGGAGATGGAGCGCTCGCCCATGGCGCAGTCGAACACCTCGTAGTGCTCGAGCTTGAGGCCCGGGGCGTCGATCACATTGCCGTGCTCGGCGATGTGGGCGACGATCGCCTCGATCTGCTCCTCCTGGTAACCCAGGCGGCGCAGGGCCTGCGGCACGGTGCCGTTGACGATCTGCATCGAGCCGCCGCCGACCAGCTTCTTGAACTTGACCAGGGCGAGGTCGGGCTCGAGGCCGGTGGTGTCGCAGGACATCGCGAGACCGATGGTGCCGGTCGGGGCGATGACGGACGCCTGCGCGTTGCGGAAGCCGTTCTTCTCGCCGAGGCGGACGACGTCCTGCCAGGCCTCCGTGGCGGCGGCCCAGATCGGGCTGTCCAGGTCGTCCATGCGGACGGCCGCGGTGTTGGCGTCGGCGTGCTGCTTCATGACGCGCTGGTGCGGCTGGGCGTTCTTCGCGTAGCCGTCGTAGGGGCCGACGACCGCGGCGAGCTCCGCGGAGCGCTTGTACGAGGTACCGGTCATCAGCGACGTGATGGCGCCGGCGAGGGCGCGGCCGCCGTCCGAGTCGTAGGCGTGGCCGGTCGCCATGAGCAGGGCGCCCAGGTTGGCGTAGCCGATGCCGAGCTGGCGGTAGGCGCGGGTGTTCTCGCCGATCTTCTCGGTCGGGAAGTCGGCGAAGCAGATGGAGATGTCCATCGCGGTGATGACGAGCTCGACGACCTTGGCGAAGCGCTCGACGTCGAAGGACTGGTTGCCCTTGCCGTCGTCCTTGAGGAACTTCATCAGGTTCAGCGAGGCGAGGTTGCAGGACGTGTTGTCCAGGTGCATGTACTCGCTGCACGGGTTCGAGCCGTTGATGCGGCCGGACTCCGGGCACGTGTGCCAGTGGTTGATGGTGTCGTCGTACTGGATGCCCGGGTCGGCGCAGGCCCAGGCGGCCTCGGCCATCTTGCGGAAGAGCGACTTGGCGTCGACCTCCTCGATGACGTCACCGGTCATACGGGCGCGCAGGCCGAACTTGCCACCGGACTCGACGGCCTTCATGAACTCGTCGTTCACGCGCACCGAGTTGTTGGCGTTCTGGTACTGGACGGACGTGATGTCGTCGCCGCCCAGGTCCATGTCGAAGCCCGCGTCGCGCAGGGCGCGGATCTTCTCCTCTTCCTTCACCTTGGTCTCGATGAAGTCCTCGATGTCGGGGTGGTCGACATCCAGGATGACCATCTTGGCCGCGCGGCGGGTGGCGCCGCCCGACTTGATCGTTCCTGCGGAGGCGTCGGCACCGCGCATGAAGGAGACGGGCCCCGAGGCGTTGCCGCCGGAGGAGAGCAGTTCCTTGGAGGAACGGATGCGGGAGAGGTTCAGGCCGGCGCCGGAGCCGCCCTTGAAGATCATGCCCTCTTCCTTGTACCAGTCGAGGATCGACTCCATGGAGTCGTCGACGGCCAGGATGAAGCAGGCGGAGACCTGCTGGGGCTGCGGCGTGCCCACGTTGAACCACACCGGCGAGTTGAAGCTGAAGATCTGGTGCAGGAGGGCGTACGCCAGCTCGTGCTCGAAGATCTCGGCGTCGGCGGGCGAGGCGAAGTACTTGTAGTCCTCACCGGCCTTCCGGTACGTCTTCACGATGCGGTCGATGAGCTGCTTGAGGCTCACCTCGCGCTGCGGAGTGCCGACGGCACCGCGGAAGTACTTGCTGGTGACGATGTTGACCGCGTTCACCGACCAGAAGTCGGGGAACTCGACGCCACGCTGCTCGAAATTGACCGAGCCGTCGCGCCAGTTGGTCATGACGACGTCGCGATGCGCCCACTCCACCTCGTCGTACGGGTGCACGCCGGGGGTGGTGTGGATGCGCTCGATACGCAGACCCTTGGTGGCCTTGGAACCCTTCGCGCGGGAACCTCGTGCCGGGCCGCTCGCCGTCTCTGTCATGCCGCCTCCCATATATCGGGCTAAAACGCCCTAAAGTGCCTCGATCTTCCCGTGGCACGGTGTGTGTCTTGTATTGCGGTGCCGCTTTCGCCGCCCGCAACAGGTCTCTGGATGCCGCCGTCGGCCCGTGGGCCGTCAGTCGGCGGCGTGGGCGGGCACGGGGACTTCGACAGTCCCGCCGGTCCCGCTCTCACTCTCTGCGCAATCCCTGCCCGCGTCGTCCGCCGTCGCGCCGGGCGCTTGTTCCCTCAGCTCCGCGATCGCCGACTCGAAGTCCTCCAGCGAGTCGAACGCCCGGTACACGGACGCGAATCGCAGGTAGGCCACGAGGTCCAGCTCCTGCAGCGGTCCCAGTATGGCCAGGCCCACGTCATGAGTGGTCAGCTCGGCGCTTCCGGTGGCGCGCACCGCCTCCTCGACCCGCTGGCCGAGCAGGGCGAGGGCGTCCTCGGTCACCGGACGCCCCTGGCACGCCTTGCGGACGCCGTTGATGACCTTGGTGCGGCTGAAGGGTTCCGTCACGCCGCTCCGCTTGACCACCATCAGTGAGCAGGTCTCCACCGTCGTGAAACGACGGGAGCAGTCCGGGCACTGACGGCGCCGGCGGATGGACGTGCCGTCGTCGGTGGTGCGGCTGTCGACGACACGGCTGTCGGGATGCCTGCAGAAGGGGCAGTGCATGAACTCCAACCCTCCTTCACGGCACGACTCGATAGCCTCGAAAGGGCTGGTCGCACCTCCCGAAGCAGCCCCAAGCATAGGCGATGGCCACGGCCCCGATGGACGCGGGACCACAACTTCTGGGCTGCCGAGGCAATCCAACCACTACATCTGGGGTTTGGCCGCCTAATCGGCCCTACGCGTGTCGCGGCGCCGTTTCGGGCCCCACGAGGCCGCGCGGCGCCCCTGAACGCAGGCGCCCGCGGGTTCGCGGGTACGGAAAACGGGGGTCACGGCCGAGCGACCGAGGTGCGGATGGCAGACTGATGCAGCCCACGGAGAGGTCCTCGACCCCGGCGGTGAAGCGTACCGGATTGAGCCGAAATGCCTCACTCCGACAGCGGTAGCCATACACCCGAGCACATGATCACGACAAGTAATCTACGGTTTTTCACTCGAACGTGTGTTTGGCGCAACCTTTCGAAAGGAACTACCGTTGGCTAGCTAGGGAGACATTCTCGAGAGGGGCCCACCGACGTGACCACGACCGCAGACAGTGCCACCATCACTGCCCAGGGCCGCGCCCAGGGCCGACTCGAGCCGGTGCATGCCATGAATGACGCCGCCATGGCCCAGGAGGGCCCCAAGCCAGGGCGCTCGTTGCCCGGTCGGCCCCCAGGAATCCGCGCGGACAGCACGGGCCTCACGGACCGGCAGCGCCGCGTGATCGAGGTCATCCGGGACTCGGTGCAGCGGCGTGGGTACCCGCCGTCGATGCGTGAGATCGGCCAGGCGGTCGGCCTGTCCAGCACGTCGTCCGTCGCGCACCAGCTGATGGCTCTCGAGCGCAAGGGCTTCCTGCGCCGCGACCCGCACCGTCCGCGCGCGTACGAGGTCCGCGGCTCCGACCAGCCGAGCACGCAGCCCACGGACACGACGGGCAAGCCCGCGGCGTCGTACGTGCCGCTGGTCGGCCGGATCGCCGCCGGTGGCCCGATCCTCGCCGAGGAGTCCGTCGAGGACGTCTTCCCGCTCCCCCGGCAGCTGGTCGGTGACGGTGAGCTCTTCGTCCTCAAGGTCGTCGGTGACTCGATGATCGAAGCAGCGATCTGTGACGGGGACTGGGTGACCGTCCGCCGCCAGCCCGTCGCGGAGAACGGGGACATCGTCGCCGCCATGCTGGACGGGGAGGCCACGGTCAAGCGCTTCAAGCGCGAGGACGGCCACGTCTGGCTGCTCCCGCACAATGCCGCGTACCAGCCGATCCCCGGCGACGAGGCGACCATCCTCGGCAAGGTCGTGGCCGTTCTGCGCCGCGTCTGACGCACTCCCTGACCGGGCCCCGGAACCAACTGCGCCGGTTCCGGGGCCCTGCACTGTCCGAATTCCCGATCGAACACCTCGGGCTCGGCTCGCAGGTGTATGAGGCCTGGAGCCGCTCGCACACACCGGGCGGCCGTTCCGGGCCGTGAGTGGTACGGCGACCTGGATCCGGCCGCGCTTGCCTGGCCTGCGCGTCTACTCCTCGTCGGCCTCTGATCCGGCCTTCTCGCCGGCCTGCGCCGCGGCGTCGATGGCCGCGAGCGAGCGGCGTACCTGGTTGCGGTCCACCGTGTACCAGAAGTCGGGCATCGAGGCCCGCAGATAGCTGCCGTAGCGAGCCGTCGCGATGCGCGGGTCGAGGACAGCGACGACACCGCGGTCGCCCGTGGCCCGGACGAGCCGGCCCGCTCCCTGCGCCATCAGCAGGGCGGCGTGGGTCGCGGCGACGGCCATGAACCCGTTGCCCCCCGCGTCCTCCACTGCCTTCTGGCGGGCGCTCATCAGCGGGTCGTCGGGGCGCGGGAACGGGATCTTGTCCATGACGACCAGCTGGCAGCTGGCGCCCGGGACGTCCACGCCCTGCCAGAGCGACAGCGTGCCGAACAGGCAGGTCTTGGGGTCCGCTGCGAAGCCCTTGATCAGCTCCCCGAGAGTGTCCTCGCCCTGCAGCAGGATCGGGTACTCGGGGATGCGTGCGCGCAGCTCCTCAGCCGCGGCCTGGGCGGCCCGCATCGAGGAGAACAGGCCGAGCGTGCGGCCGCCGGCGGCCTGCATCAGCTCCGCCAGCTCGTCCATCATGTCGGAGCGCGTGCCCTCGCGCGCGGGGCGGGCCAGGTGCTTGGCGACGTAGAGGATGCCCTGCTTCGGGTAGTCGAAGGGCGAGCCGACGTCGAGGCCCTTCCACTCCGGCAGGTCGTCTCCGTGCGTGCCTTCCGGGGCCAGGCCGAGCGACGCCCCCACCCCGTTGAAATCACCGCCGAGCTTCAGGGTCGCCGAGGTCAGGACGACGGAGCGGTCGGTGAAGAGCTTCTCGCGGAGCAGCCCGGACACCGACATCGGGGCGACCCGCAGGGAGGCGCCGAAGCGCTCATGGCGCTCGTACCAGACGACGTCCCACTCCGACCCGTTCGTGATCCGCTCCGAGACGTCGTGGATCGTCTCCACGGAGGCGAGCGCCTGCTTGCGCACCGCGTCCTCGTCTTGGACGGACTTGTCCCGCGTGGAACCGAGCGCCGTGATCACAGTGCGGGCGGCGTCGCGCAGTGCCATCAGGGCGTATCCGAGATCCTCGGGGATCTCCTCGAGGCGGCCCGGCAGCGCGAGCTCCATGAGCCGCTCGAAGCCCTCGGCAGCGGTCTGGAGCTGGTCGGCCGCCTTCTCGTTCACGAGCTTGGCGGCGCGGCGCACCGCGCGGTTGACCTGGCCCGGAGTGAGCTCTCCGGTCGCCACTCCGGTCACCCGGGAGACCAGCTCGTGGGCCTCGTCCACGATCAGCACCTCGTGCTGCGGCAGGACCGGCGCGCCCTCGATGGCGTCGATCGCGAGCAGCGCGTGGTTCGTGACGATGACGTCGGCCAGCTTGGCCCGCTCCCGGGCCATCTCGGCGAAGCATTCCTGGCCGTACGCGCACTTCGACGCGCCCAGGCACTCCCGCGAGGAGACGGAGACCTGGGACCAGGCCTTGTCGGAGACGCCGGGGGTCAGGTCGTCCCGGTCGCCCGTCTCCGTCTCGTCCGCCCAGTCCCGCATCCGCAGCAGGTCCTGGCCGAGCTTGCTGGTCGGAGCGGCCGCCTCGAACTGGTCGAAGAGGCCCTCCTCCTCTTCCTGCGGCACTCCTTCGTGAAGGCGGTGCAGGCACAGATAGTTCGACCGGCCCTTGAGCATCGCGAAGTTGGGCCGGCGCCGCAGCAGCGGGTGCAGGGACTCCACGGTGCGCGGCAGATCCCGCTCGACGAGCTGGCGCTGCAGCGCCAGTGTGGCCGTGGCGACCACCACGCGCTCCCCGTGGGCCAGCGCCGGCACGAGATAGCCGAGCGACTTTCCGGTACCGGTGCCGGCCTGGACCAGCAGATGGGAGCCGTCGTCGATCGCCTCGGCGACCGTCTCGGCCATGGTCACCTGGCCAGGGCGCTCCGTGCCGCCGACGGCGGTGACGGCGGCGTGCAGGAGCTCGGGGAGTGAGGGCTTCGTCATAGCTCGACCACCCTAAACGGCACCACTGACAATCCCGCGATCACGGTTGGTGCAGGGGGTTGGCCACGGTGCCGTGCACGGCGGCGTGCGGCCGGTGGGCGCGGTCGCGGTAGCCGTCCAGGTGCAGACGGTTGCGGTTGAGGCACAGCCGCTCGATACGGGGAGTGAGCAGGTCGAACATCTCGTACCGGTCCTTGAGCTCCGGGAAGCGCGCCTGATGGTGCAGGATCTCGGCCCGGACCAGCGACCAGAACGCGTGCTCGGGCACGCCCAGCTGCTCCTCGCACAGCGGCGCCAGGTAGCGGAAGACGCCCACGAAGAGTCCTGAGTGGATGAACTGTGTCAGGAAGTCGGGGTGCTCCGTGAGCAGGACCTCGCGTACGTCCTCGGGCATCGCCGCGTGCTCGGGCAGCGGCTCGGCACTGATGTTGACGTCGTCCACGAAGTCCTTGACCGCGAGGCGGACCGGGACGTCCTGTTCGTCGAACACGACGATGGCGTTCTCTCCATGGGGCGAGAAGACCGTGCCGTAGTGGTAGAGGAAGCGCAGCAGGGGCGGTAGCAAGGCTGTGAAGAGCCGGGTCAGCCAGGTCTTGGGGTCGAGTCCTGAACGCTCCACCAGCTCGGCGACGAAGGCGCGTCCCTGGGGGTCGGTGTGCAACAAGGAGGCGAGCGTCCGGGCCCGCTCCCCCGCGGCCAGGTGGCGCGTCACCGGCTCGCGCCAGATCGCGCCCAGGAGCTCCTTGTACTGATAGGGGACTTCGTCGAGCCGGTCGTACAAGGGGTGCTCGACGGTCACCGAGGCCACCTCGCCGAGCAGGATGACGCCGCACTCGTCCCTCAGGAAGGGGTCGGCGTCGCGCAGTGTCCGCATCCAAGTGGTGACGGCCGGCGCCGCGATGGTGCGTTCCGTGGGGAGCCCGCGCCATACAAGGGTGTTGAGGATCGACAACGGCAGTTTCACCGTGAGCCGCTCGGGGCGGCTGGTGTTGAGGAAGGTACGGATGGATTGCTGTGGCAGTCGCAGGTCGCCGTCGCACGGGAGCGGGACGATGGTGCCGTCGGCGACGGCGGGTGCGAAGAGCGGCAGGACGATGTCGTCCCACTGCCAGGGGTGGACGGGCAGGCAGAGGTAGTCGCCGGGGTCCAGGCCCCGGTCACGCAAAGTCCGGTCGAACAGTTCCCTTGTCGGTGCGTCCAGTTCGCGGGAGTAGAGGGAATCCGCCGATGCGAGTCCTGCCACTCCGCGATATGTGGCGAGGCTGGTGTGGACGGCGATCCAGGGGAGGGTCGTGGGGTGTCGGGCCTCGGGGGTCCAGCGGGCCGCGTCAGAGGCGGAGAAGCCGAGGCGGCCCTTGTTCAGGACGAGCCAGGGGTGACCGGTCTGATGCCCCTCGAGCTCGGCGTATCCGAGGTCGGCGAGCTGCGCGGCGCTGAGCGCGGTGTGGTCGAGGCGGGCGTCGGCGGCGAGGGTGACGGTCAGTTCGCGGATGAGGTGCCCGAGCGTGGTGCCGTCCAGACCGAGGAGGTCGCGGGCTCGGACGACGAAGTCCAACGGGTCGGTGGCGGGGCGCCCGGGCTCGCCCGTCGCCGAGTCCGTCTCATCGGACGCCCAGGTCAGGGAATCCGGGTCGACCTGCCAACTGCCGTAGGCGCCGCGTCGGGCGCGGAAGTGGAGGATCGCGTCGTCACCTGACGTGGAACCGGCGGGCACGGTCAGGGCGTAGGGCTGGTGGCCGGTCTCCGCCGGGTCGGTGCGTTCACCGTCGGTGGGGCCACCGACGGTGGGGTCACCGCCGGTGGGGATGGTCTCGGTGGGTTCACCCTCGGTGGGGAGGGTCTCGGTGGAGGCGCTCTGCCCGAACGGCCGGGCGGGGCTGTCGACGGGTGTCGGGCTGAGGATCTCCTCGTAACTGAATTCGGCGATGAGCTTGGCGACCAGCCGCGCACCCGCCCGGCCCCAGTTCTCACGCGTCAGCTCGGGCGGGTCGTACAGCACGTGCGGCTCGGTGGAACTCGGGGCGTCGGACGGATTCGGCACGGGGACTCCTCGCGAGGGAACCGGATCGGGGTGAGCGGTGTACTAAAAGTGATCGGCTCGCAGCACGGAGCGCAGAGTTCGGTCACGGATCATGAGCGCGGCCCGTTTGTCCGGCAGGTCGACCTCGGCGGAAAGACGGAAGCCGGCGCTCAGAAAGGCTGAGACGGAAGGGGTGTTGCGGATGTCGGGCTCTGCTACGACACGTGCGCAGGAGGGCCGGTGGTCGAGGATCAGGTCCGCGACCACCGTGAGCAGGGCTGTGCCGAGACCTCGCCCTCGGTCGGCGACCCCGCCGATGAGCAGATGGATACCGGTGTCGTGGGGACGGGCCGGGTAGTACCGGGCGAGCGGGTCCAGGTCGGCGCGGTAGATCTCCCAGTAGCTCATCGGGGTGCCGTCCAGGACGCCGAGGCAGGGGACGCTGCGGCCGTCGCCCCTGAGCTGCGGGCGCAGATGTTCCGCGGTGACCGTGTCCGGGCCCGCCAGTTCCCAGAAGGCCGACACGGCCGGGTCGTTCATCCATCGGCTGATGAGGTCCAGGTCCCGTTCGAGCCGCACCGGCACGAGTTGGAAGACACCTGCGGGTGTGGCGGCGGGGCCCCACTCCCCCACGTTGTCGAGCAGGTCGTGCTGGAGCGGCGGCAGCGGGTCCGGGCTCGACCGCTGCTCGCCGACGGGCCGGGCCGCGGGCAGGGCGCTGTCCTGCTCGGCGATGAGTCCCAGCAGCTCGTCGGGGAGCCGCAGGTCCACGGTGTCCCGGCCGTCCTCGTCCTCCGCGCGGGATGCGGTGACGGCCGGATCGGCGGTGGGGGTGGTGCCGGCGTCGGTGCTCGCATCGGTCGGGGGCACGGCGGGTTCCTCTCGGACAGTGAGTGGGGTGCGGGCTTCGGCCGCAGAAGAGCTGCTTCGCCGAGGCTGCGTCCGGTGCCCCGAGTCTTCGGAGCACCGGGAGTTCTTCGGCGGAAGGAACGGAGACAGAGGACAGAGACGGAGGGATGGAGCGAGAGGGAGTGGGAGAGCGCTCGCGAAGGTGCGCCCCCTCAGGAAAGGAGAGGGTTGGTGATGGTGACGTAGACGGATTGGGTGTCGACCGGGCCGACGAGCTCGTCGAGGCCGTGGAGCCGGGTGAGCAGGTTCGCCTTGCACCGCAGGGTGGTCGTCTCGAGCAGCCGGCTGGGGAACGGGCTGCGCAAGCGGTCGGGTCCGGTGGCAGCGCCTTCGAGGAATCGGCGGAAGGCGGCGAGCAACAGGCGTTCGTCCGCGAGCCGTTGGGAGCCGAAGGCCCCGATGAGACCGAGGACGTTGTTGATGCCGAGGTAGTAGGCGAAGCGCTCGTCGGTGACCTCGTCGGAGACGAAGGTGTCGCTGCGCTGCCCGATGCCGGGATGCCTGCGGTCGAGCTCGACGCGCCGGGACTCTCGGAAGTAGTAGCCCTGGTTGTCGCGGTAGCGCCCGCCGGCCGGCCAGCCGTCGGGGTCCAGTAGGAGCACAGTGTTCTGTTGGTGGGCCTCGAGGGCAATGCCAGCCTCGCTGTCGAGCCAGAGCACAGGGCGCACGACATGTTCCAGGTAGCGCAGGAACCACTCGGTGGAGACGGCTCCGAGGGATCTGCCGGTGCGCGCCGCGAGGCCGGTGACGAGGTCGGCGAGGCGGGAGCTCAGCGGGTGGCCCTCGGACCGGTCTTCCACGCGGCCGGACGGGAGACCGGCGGAGAGATCAGTGGACAGACCGGTAGAGAGAGGTGCGGAGGCACGGGTCGAAGGACGCGGGGAGACGAGGCCGGCGACGCAGCAGGCGTCGCCCTGGCCGAAGGGGTTGTTGCGGATCATCACGTCGAGTCCGGGCACGGGTGTGCCGGACGGCGCGTCGACGGCGAGCCAGGCCGGGTCTCTGACGATGTCGAAGCCGGGGTGCGCGGCACGCCATTGCGCGGCGAGTCCGGTGCGGAGAAGTCGATGGACCTCCACGCCCCGGTGGAGTTCCTTACGGAGGTTCTCCCTGCGGGAGTTGGTGATGCGCAGGCCGAGGGAGAGCTTGAGCATCGCCGGGGAGTCGGGGCGGTACAGGGTGCGGACGGAGGAGGTGGGATACCAGGCGTCACCGTGGGGGCCGAGGTCGCGCAGCAGGCCGGAGTCGAACAGGGCCGTGGTGTCGGCGCGGTGCTGGAACTCTCGTGCCTGCCAAGGGTGAACGGGCAGCGCGGCCCAGCCCGCGGGCAGCGGCAGTTCGGTGCCGGCGAGTTGAGAGGTCAGGTCTGCGGCGGTGACAGGACGGCCGCGTTCGGTCCAGGCGGAGTCCTGGGCGAGGACGTCGGGTGAGACGGCGATCCAGTGGAGGGGGAAGGAGCCGCGCACTTCGGGTGAGTACAGGCGCCCTTCGGTTTCGGAGAGGCCTTCGCGGCTCTTCGGGGTGGGGTGCAGGGGGTGTCCGAGAAGCAGTGACTGTTCGCCGGCGAGGAAGCGGTCCAGGACGTCGACGGGCCGGGCACGTCGGTCGGCGATGAATTCGGCGGTGCGCCGGACCGAGTCGGCGACCCGGCCGACCAGATCGCTGCCGTCACCGGACGGTACGGGGCCGGGGTCGCCGGGGAGCAGGTCGGACGACGGGGCAGTCACGGGCTGCTCGGCGTGAAGAGAAGCTGCTCCGGACGCGCCCCCATCGGCTTCCGGCGTCGCCACCGACGCGGACGCCGGCCCCGTCGCCGAGGTGACGACCTGCCCTGCCTGCGCTTCCGCACCGGCCGCCGTCTTGTCTCCGGAGTCGTCGGCCGAGGCGTCGATGGCGGAGCCTTCCGCGCCGGGCCCGGATTCACGGCTCAGCAGGGCGGCGAGGGTGACGGCGTCCGCGTACGGCGCGGAGCGGGGGCCGTTCTCCAGGCGGGGCAGGCCGAAGCGGTGCCAGCCGGTGGGTGACCAGTAGTGGACAGGGACGAGGAGTGCGGTGCCGCTCGCGGGCAGGGGGATGCGGAGCGGGCCGCGGGAAGGAGGAGCGATGTCGTTCTCACGGACCCAGCAGCGCAGCAGGTTCTCGATTGCGGCCGCCTGGGCGGCGGTTGCTGCGTCGGTGTGTTCCAGGAGGTCGGTGGCGCCGGAGGTTTCCAGGAGGTCAGTGGCGCCGGGGGTTTCCAGGAGGTCGGTGCCGCCGGAGGTGGTGCGCGGCCGGTCTCCGTCCTGGCCGTCGGCGGTCTTCTGGCGGGGGACGGTGTCCCGGGCCATGGCGTGGGGGGACTGCGTGTCGCAGGCGCCTGCGGAGGGTCGGGGACGGCCGTCGGAGGCGGGAGTCGCGTTCAAGGGGGCTTCCTCGCGTGGGGTGGTGGGCTCCGTGATGCGGTGGTCCGGTCGGTCCGGTGTGCCGATTCCGCGATGGGTCGAGGCAGGCCGTTGGGGGCTCGGCCGGCTCCGGCTAGGTGAGGTGCTGGGCTCGGGCGACGGCCGCGAAGGCGTCCGCGAGCCGGTCGATGACGGCAGCGGCCTGCTCATCGGTGATGGTCAGCGGCGGCAGGAGACGTACGACGCTGGAGTGCCGTCCGCCGAGTTCGACGATGAGCCCGCGTTCCAGACAGGCGTCGCGTACGGCGCCGGCGATGCCGGGTGCGCCCGGACGCGGCGCGCGGCGATTCGCGAAGAGCGGGTCCTCGGAGTGGTCAGGTCTGGAGGGGAACAGGTCGCCGTCGCGCAGTTCCTCGCCGCGCACATCTCCGCCCCGCACATTGCGAGCCCGTCCGTCCCGTCCGTCCGCGCCACCACCCTGCGCAGGAACCCCGGCGCCGCCCCGGTGGAGACTCCGGCCTTCGAGCCCATTCCTGGGCGCGGGCGCGGACGGGGACGCGGAGGCATGGGCGGAGGCCGAAGCAGAGGCAGGGCCGGACGTCGGCCCGCCCGAGGACGGGTCGGGGTCGACCAGTTCGACGCCGATCATGAGCCCCCGGCCGCGGACGTCACCGATGTACGGGAACTCCTTCGCCAATGCGTTCAGTTGGTCGAGCATGCGGGCGCCGAGGGTGGCAGCGCGGGCGGCGAGGTCGTTCTCCCTGACGTAGGACAGGGTCGCGGCGCCTGCGGCCATCGCGAGTTGGTTGCCGCGGAAGGTGCCGGCGTGGGCACCCGGGGGCCAGACGTCCAGGTCGTCGCGGTAGACGATGACGGCAAGGGGGAGGCTGCCGCCGATCGCCTTGGACAGGACCATGACGTCGGGGACGACCCCGCTGTGGTCGACGGCCCAGAAGGCGCCGGTGCGGCCGACGCCCGTCTGCACCTCGTCGGCGATGAGGGGGATCGAGCGTTGCTCGGTGATGGCGCGCATGCGGCGAAGCCAGGCGTCGGGGGCCGGGATCACTCCGCCTTCGCCCTGTACGGGTTCGAGGATCATCCCGGCCGGCTGGGGCACTCCCGCTTTGGTGTCGTCGAGGAGCGACTCGGTCCAGTGGGCTGCGAGTTCGGCGCCGCGGGGGCCGCCGACGCCGAAGGGGCAGCGGTAGTCCTGGGGATAGGGCAGGCGCGTGACGCGGACGTCCGTCGCGCCGCCGGACGCGGCCAGCGCTCCCGCGGTCATCCCGTGGTAGGCGCCCGTGAAGGCGAGCAGGCCGGTGCGGCCGGTGGCGGCGCGGACGAGTTTGAGCGCGGCCTCCACGGCGTCCGTCCCTGCGGGGCCACAGAACTGGATGCGGGCGCGGTCGGCGAGGCCGGGCGGCAGGGTGCGGAACAGTTCGGTGGTGAAGGCGTCCTTCACCGGGGTGGCCAGGTCGAGGACGTGCAGTGGGGCCCCGGAGTCGAGGACGCCGCGGATGGCTTCGAGCACCACGGGGTGGTTGTGGCCCAGGGCGAGCGTGCCGGCTCCGGAGAGGCAGTCCAGGTAGCGGCGGCCGTCGGCGCCCTCGATGGTGAGCCCCCGTGCCCGTACGGGCACGATCGGCAGCGCACGCGCGTAGGTGCGCGCGGCCGACTCCCGCGCGGACTGGCGGCGCAGGATTCCCTCGTGCTCGGTGGTGCCGCGCGCGGTTGCTCCGCGCGCCGCCGCGTCGTGCGGGGCGGCCGCCGGCACGGGCGAAGGATCGGTCACGGCCACGTCTGCTGGTCCTCCCGCTGGGCGTACGGCCGACACGGGTCGTCGGCTCACCTGTGGGCGGCACGCAGCGGTGCGCGCTTCCTGCGGCTGTCCGGGCGCCGGGCCGGGACGGACCGAGGGCTGCGCGCCGACTGCGAATCCCCCGTGCGTACCAACGACGGGAGGGCGCGAGGAACACGGGTCGTGCATCGACGAATGACGAGACCTTTGTCACGCCGCCGTCACGCGGCGTAGGGGGTGGCCCGCACACCACCCCTCGCCGCCGAACGACTCGCCCCGGCCTCCGCGCCCCCTCGACGGTCAGCCGTGTACGGCTCGGGCTCCGTCCGCCTCGGTGCCGCTTTGGTGCCGCTCGGTCCCAGTTGGTCCTGCGCGAACGCGGGCCGACGGCCGCCGCCGGGGCCGTTCCGAGGTCGGGCCGGGGTGCGTCGGAGCGAGGGAAGCGCAGGCCACAGCGGGCGTGAGGGGCGGTTGACGGGGGTGCTCGCCTTGTAGCCGAACCGTTGCGGATCCGTCGGTCGGCTCCGACGGCACCGGCATAGTGTGGGGTGCCGTTCGGGGAGGGACTCAAGGCGCCCGTCCCCCGCACGAGTACGGCAGTGCACGATGACGAAGCCCAGGGGGATTCACGACATGCGACCCACACGCCCGCTGTTCGCCGCTCGCCGCGCAGGGAGTGCGCGCGGGAGAACGACCCCCGTGGTGGCGGCTGTTGCGCTCGGCGCCGTCCTCACGCTGACCGCCACCGCGTGCGGTCCGACCGAGGACGACGCGAACAGCAAGCCGACGGCCGCCGCGCCCGCGGAGGGTGACGGCATCCAGGTTCCGGACGACATCAAGGACCGGCTCAAGGAGCACGGGATCGATCTGGACAAGTGGAAGGGCGGCGAGTGGAAGAACTGGGACAAGGACAAGTGGCTTCGTGAGGCGAAGGACTTCGTCAATCCCATCATCGACGGCCTGTGGGACTCGGACCGCATGCGGGACGCGGACAAGAACCCGGACCACGAGGTCGACGACAACGACATCTCGGGCGACCAGGGTGTGACCGACCCGACGCCGAAGCCGGTGCGGGCCGCCGCTGCCGCGACGCCGTACCACGACAGCGCTCCGTACGCGGGCAAGCTGTTCTTCGACGGGCCCGAGGGTTCGATGGTGTGCTCGGCCACGGTCGTGACCGACCCGGCGCACCCCGGCAAGTCGAACATGATCTGGACGGCCGGCCACTGCGTCCACGCGGGCAAGAACGGCGGCTGGTACCGGAACATCGCGTTCGTGCCCTCGTACAACAACGGCGGCAAGTCGGCGGACCAGCTGCAGGGTGCCGCCAAGAGCGAGGTCGCCCCGTACGGCGTGTGGTGGGGTTCCTGGGCGCAGACCTCCGACCAGTGGATCGAGCAGGGCGGTCCGACCGGTGGTGAGGGTGCTCCGTACGACTTCGCCGCGATCCACGTGACGCCGGAGAAGGGCAGCACGGGCAAGTCGCTGGAGGAGACGGTGGGTTCCGCGCTTCCGGTGAACTTCAACGCCCCGGCGGTGCCGGAGATCGCGCAGCTGACCGCGAAGGGCTACCCGGCGGCGCCGCCGTACGACGGCCAGAAGCTGTACCAGTGCGCCGACAAGCCGGGCCGGCTGTCGCTGAACGACACGGACCCGACGATGTACCGCATCGGCTGCACGATGACCGGTGGTTCGTCCGGTGGTGGCTGGGTCGGCCAGGGTTCCGACGGCAAGCCGGCGCTGGTGTCCAACACCTCGATCGGCCCGGTGACTTCGGGATGGCTCGCCGGTCCGCGCCTGGGCAAGGAGGCCAAGGGGATCTACGACGCGGTGAGCAAGAAGTACGCCGGGCAGTAGCAGCCTTCCGGTTCGCGGTGGGCCACGGGCGGCGGTGAAAGCGCTGCCCGGGCCCGCCCCGGCCGGTTCGTCCGGCGGTTCGTCCGGATCTTCGGCGGGAGTGGGGAAACCTTCACCACCCCGCCGCAGTTCGTCCTCGACCTCACAGGCATAGTGGGGTGCTGTGTCACAGCGGGTCCACAGGGACATGCGCTCCGCTCATGACACGCTCATGACAGTTTCGCGTCGACGGCGGGTCGCGCCGCCGGGTCCGACGCACGTTTTCCACTCGGGGGTACTCGCACCATGCGTTCCATACGTCCGTCCGCCACGCGCGCGCGGGGGCGTCGCGGCGCTCTCGCCGTGACCGGACTCGCCGTGGTCCTGGCACTGACCGCCACGGCCTGCAACGACAGCAAGGACGACGCCGCGGGCGGCAAGCCCGCCGCCGGCGCGTCGCAGGGTTCCGACGGCGCCAAGCTGCCCGGGGACATCGCCGACCGGCTCAAGGAGCACGGCATCGACCCCGACAAGTGGAAGGACGGTGCCTGGAAGAACTGGAGCAAGGACGACTGGCTGCGCGAAGCCAAGGACTTCGTGAACCCGGTCATCGACGGGCTGTGGAAGCCGGAGCGGATGAAGTCCGCGAAGGATCCGAACAAGACGATCGCGGCGAAGGACTACGCCGACGACCAGGGCGTCTCCGACCCCGACCCGTCCCCGGTGCAGGCCCGTCCGGAGAAGACGCCGTACCACGAGAACGCCGCGCCGGTCGGCAAGGTCTTCTTCGACTCCCCCGAGGGCTCGATGGTCTGCTCGGGCACGGTCGTCAAGGACCCGCGCAACCCGGGCCGTTCGAACCTGGTGTGGACCGCGGGCCACTGCGTGCACGCCGGTTCGGCGGGCGGCTGGTACCGCAACATCATGTTCGTGCCGTCCTACAACGACATGGGCAAGTCCGCCGACGCCCTGCGCAACGCGACGCAGCAGGAGATCGCCCCGTACGGCTCGTACTGGGCGGACTGGGCGTCGACCTCGAACGAGTGGATCAACGGCGGCGGTCCGACCGGCGGCGAGGGCGCCCCGTACGACTTCGCGGTGCTGCACGTGAAGCCCGAGCAGGGCACCAAGTCCCTGGAGGAGACGGTCGGGAACGCGCTCGACGTCGACTTCACCAAGCCGTCCGTGCAGTCGGTCGGTTCGATGGGCGCCTGGGGCTACCCGGCCGCGCCGCCGTACGACGGTCTGCTGATGCACAAGTGCCTCGACCGTCCGGGCCGGCTGTCGCTCGAGCCGACGCTGCCGACCATGTACCGCATCGGCTGCACGATGACGGGCGGCTCCTCCGGCGGTGGCTGGTTCCGCGTCCGCGGCGGCAAGACGGTCCTGGTGTCGAACACCTCGATCGGCCCGGCGGACAACACGTGGCTGGCCGGACCGCAGCTCGGTGACGAGGCCAAGCAGGTCTTCGACACCATGAGCGAGAAGTACGGCAGCCAGTAGCGAGCGGTACGGCAGCCGGTCGGGCAGTGACGGCCGACCGGTTGGCGTACGACTTCCGACACAGACAGGAGGGCCCGCCCCCCGCGCCGACGGGGGGGGCCCCCCGGGGGTGGGGGGGGCCGGGGGGGGCGGCCCGGCCAGGGCGGGGAGGCCGGGGGGCCCCCGCCCCCCTTGGGGGGGGGGGGGAACTGCGCGGGAAGCCCCACCGGGCCGCAGCGGTCGCGCAGCGTGAGGAGGGTGGCGCCGCGCAGGACATGCGGTGGGCCAGGGGCCCGTAGGACCATGGACGGATGTTGCTGGCACGGCTCGCTCAGGTGTCTCAGGAGGTTGCCGCCGCCTCGGCGCGGTCCCGGAAGATCGAGCTGCTCGCGGAGCTGTTCCGGGACACGCATCCGGACGACGTGGCGATCGTCATCCCGTACCTGGCGGGGCGGCTGCCCCAGGGGAGGCTCGGGATCGGGTGGCGGGTGCTGAGCCGGCGGGTGGAGCCCGCGGCCGAGCCCCGGCTCACGGTCCAGGACGTGGACGCCGCGCTCACCGTCATCGGCGACGTCTCGGGCGCCGGTTCGCAGGCGGAGCGGACGCGGCTCGTCGGGGAACTGCTCGGCGCGGCGACGGAGCCGGAGCAGCGGTTCCTGTTCGGGCTCGTGACGGGCGAGGTCCGTCAGGGCGCGCTGGACGCGGTGGCGATCGACGGGCTGGCGAAGGCCACGGACGCGGCGCCCGCCGAGGTGCGCCGCGCGGTGATGCTGGCCGGCGGGGTGCAGCCGGTGGCGCAGGCGCTGCTGGCGCGGGGCCCGGCCGCGCTGGAGGACTTCCGCCTGACGGTGGGCCGGCCCGTGCTGCCGATGCTGGCGCACACCGCGGGGTCGGTCGGCGAGGGCCTGGACAAGCTCGGGGCGTGCGCGGTGGAGGAGAAGCTCGACGGCATCCGCGTGCAGGTGCACCGTTCCGGCGACGAGGTGGGGATCTTCACGCGCACCCTGGACGACATCACGGACCGGCTGCCCGAAGTGACCGCGGCGGCGCGCGCGTTGTACGGGACGTCGTTCGTGCTGGACGGGGAGGTCATCGCGTTCGACGCGGCGGGGCGGCCGCGCCCGTTCCAGGAGATCGCGGGCCGGGTCGGCTCCCGGGTCGACGTGGCGCGGGCGGCCGCGGCCGTGCCGGTCGCCCCCGTCTTCTTCGACGTCCTGTCCGTGGACGGGGAGGACCTGCTGGATCTGCCGTTCGCGCGGCGGCACGAGCGGCTGGCCGGTCTGGTGCCGGAGCCGATGCGGGTGCGCCGCCTCGTGGTGGAGGACGAGTCGGACGCCGAACAGCGGTCCGCGGCCGACGCGTTCTTCGCGGCGACGCTGGAGCGCGGCCACGAGGGCGTCGTCCTGAAGGGACTCGAGGCGCCGTACAGCGCGGGCCGCCGGGGCGCGTCCTGGCTGAAGGTGAAGCCCGTGCACACGCTCGACCTGGTGGTGCTCGCGGCGGAGTGGGGGCACGGGCGGCGCACCGGCCGGCTGTCCAACCTCCACCTGGGGGCACGGCGCGCCGACGGCTCGTACGCGATGCTCGGCAAGACGTTCAAGGGGCTGACGGACGCGCTCCTCGACTGGCAGACCGAGCGGCTGCGCGCGCTCGCCCTGTCCGACGACGGGCACGTGGTGACGGTGCGTCCGGAACTGGTCGTCGAGATCGCGTACGACGGCCTGCAGCGGTCCACGCGCTACCCGGAGGGCGTCACGCTGCGCTTCGCGCGGGTGGTGCGGTACCGGGAGGACAAGGCGCCCGAGCAGGCGGACACCGTGGAGACCGTCCTCGCCCAGCGGGACCGACCCTCCGACGCCTGACCGTTTCTTTGCCAAAACATGGCACGTATAAGGTGTCCCGAGCGCCGAACAAGGTGCATCCGACATCCATTCGCAGGGGGAGACGTGCCCGCTTCACGCCTGAGCAGGACACCATTGCCAGGAATCGGCATCCGCTACGACCTGACGACGCGCGAGCAACGGCTGCTGTCGGTCGTCGCCCACCGGGACGGCGGCCGCACCCTCAGCGCGTACCAGGCCGACGACCCGGACGCCTGCTCCCTGTCGCTGAAACTGACGTCGGGTGAGGCCGAGGCGCTCATCGACGCGTTGATGCCCTCGCACCACAGCCCGAACCTGCTGCACACCACGGACCTGGGCCTGGTCGCCGAGCGCATCGAGGTGGCGGCGACCTCGTACTGGAACGGGCGGCTGCTCGGCGAGACGCAGATGCGCACGGAGACCGGGGCGTCCATCGTGGCCGTGCTGCGCCGCGCGGACGCGATCCCGTCCCCCGCGCCGGACTTCCGGCTCGCGGGCGGGGACACCGTCATCGTCATCGGCACCCGCGAGGGCGTCGAGGCGGCGGCCACGATCCTGGGTCGGGAGTGATCGGATGCATTCCGCTGTCTTCCTGATCGAGTTCGGGGCGATCATCCTGGCGCTCGGCCTCCTCGGCCGGATCGCGGGGCGGCTGCGCTTCTCCCCCATCCCGCTGTATCTGCTGGCCGGTCTCGCGTTCGGCGAGGGCGGGCTGCTGCCGCTCGGCGCGAGCGAGGAGTTCGTCGCGATCGGCGCCGAGATAGGCGTGATCCTGCTGCTGCTGATGCTGGGGCTCGAGTACACGGCGAGCGACCTCGTCACGAACCTCAAGACGCAGTACCCGGCCGGCCTCGTCGACATGACCTTCAACGCGCTGCCGGGCGCCGCCGCCGCGCTGCTGATGGGCTGGGGTCCGGTCGCCGCCGTGGTGCTCGCGGGCGTCACGTGGATCTCGTCCTCGGGCGTCATCGCGAAGGTGCTCAACGACCTTGGTCGCGTCGGCAATCGCGAGACGCCGGTGATCCTCAGCATCCTCGTCCTCGAGGACCTCGCCATGGCGGTGTACCTGCCGATCATCACGGCGCTGCTGGCCGGGGTCGGCTGGGCGGCGGGCGGGATGACGCTCGCGATCGCGCTGGGCGCGGCCGGGCTCGTCCTGTTCGTCGCCGTCCGCTACGGGCGGCACATCTCGCGCTTCGTCTCCAGCGACGACCCGGAAAAGCTGCTCCTGGTGGTCCTCGGTCTGACGATCCTGGTCGCGGGGATCGCCCAGCAGCTCCAGGTGTCGGCCGCCGTCGGCGCGTTCCTCGTGGGCATCGCGCTGTCCGGCGAGGTCGCCGAGGGCACGCACACGCTGCTCTCCCCGCTGCGGGACCTGTTCGCCGCCGTGTTCTTCGTGTTCTTCGGGCTGCACACCGACCCGGCGAGCATCCCTCCGGTGCTGCTGCCCGCGCTGCTCCTGGCCGTCGTCACGGCCTGCACGAAGATCGCCACGGGGTACTGGGCGGCGCGCCGCGCCGGGATCTCCGTCAAGGGCCGCTGGCGGGCGGGCGGCGCGCTCGTGGCGCGCGGCGAGTTCTCGATCGTCATCGCGGGTCTCGCCGTCACGTCGGGGATCGAGCCGCGGCTCGGCCCGCTGGCGACCGCGTACGTGCTGATCCTGGTGATCGTGGGCCCGCTGACCGCGCGGTTCACCGAGCCGCTCGCGCAGCGTCTGTTCAAGCAGCGCGCCCCGCGGGCCGTGCCCGTGCCGGCCTCCGCCGTGCCGGAGGCACGCCCCTCGAAGGAACAGGCCGCGGAGAAGCTCGCGGAGGAGCCCGCGGCGGAGGAACCGGCCGCGGTGGACGCCTCGGACGGGGCGACCCGCGCCTGAACCCCCCGGGGCCG
>NZ_JBHYTK010000011.1:0-61765 GCF_042749255.1 Streptomyces sp. NPDC059524
TGGTGGCGGTCGTCCGCGCCCGGGTCCCGGCCGGGGGTGATGTGGACACGCGGGCCGGGACGCGGCCTCGCCCACGAAACAGCCTCTGCCGAGCGGACTTGGGGGGCTGGAATCAGAAGGCCGGCGCCCTCAGCACACAGGGGGCCGCCGGGGCCGCGGGGTCCAGGGCCCGTTCGACGAGTCCGATCGCGCGCGGGCTGTACGACATGCTGAGGTGGGCGGAGAGGTCGATCGGGCAGCCCTCCTGCAAGGTGACGTTCTGCACCGTCGCTCCGGGGCCCGCCGTCATGAACGTGCTCTGCCAGGGGGTGGTGATCTCGTCGTACTTCGTGGCGATCACGGTGTAGTCGACCCCGGGGACGGTGTCACCGTCGGCGTTGAGCTCCTTGATGAAGTCGGACTTCTCGTACTGCTGGACGCCGGCCTTGCCGACGGACACCTGCCCGGGTTCGAGAATCCCGAGCTTGTCGGCGAGGGTCGAGATGCCGCTCATGGTGGTGCCGTGGTTGGTCGCGCCGAGCTGGACGACCTTCCTGACCTTGTTCTTCGACGGGTCGGCCGGGTTCGCGCCGCCGTCGGCCTTGAGGTACCAGCGGGCCAGGGTGCCGCCCTGGGAGTGGCCGACCAGGTCGACCTGCCCGGAGCCGCTGGCAGCGAGCACCTTGTCCACAAAGGCGGCAAGCTCCTTGGAGGACTCCTTGATGTCTCCGTAACCCTTGACGGTGGGGGCGAGAGCCACCGCGGCGTCGTCGGTGTCGCCGAAGTCGAGGGCGTAGACGCAGTAGCCCTGAGCCTTCAACTCGGGGGACATCCGGGCCCAGTTGTTGTAGCGGTTCTCGTAGGTGCCGTGGATCAGGACGACCGGACGCGGGTGGGCGGCGTTGGGCCGGCAGTTCCAGTCGTTGGCACCGGGCGGATCGATGTCGAGGTGGAGGATGGAATGGACCATGACAGGAAGGAAGTTGTCCTGTTCCGGGCCGGTCTCCGCCGCCGCCGAGGTGGCGGTGGCCAAGACCGTCGCCGCGGCGGCGGCACAGACGGCGCTGACGTATCTGGGCATGGGAATGCCGGTTCGCTTCACGAGTCCCCCTGTAGAGAAGCATCTCCATCGATTGGATAGTGGCAGTATCCAACAGGGGTGATCGGTTCGTCACCGGTACGAGCGAGATGGCCGAATCGAACTCGTCGAGGACTACTAGGGTGGCCCCTCATGGACCGCCCGATGGATGACCTGCCGCTGCTGGAATTGCTGTGTGCCGCCGACGAAGTGCGGGTCCCCGGCGAACTCGAGTCGTCGCGCCCTCACGAAAAGGCTCCCGACGCGGTCGTGGACACCTATGTGGTCGACGGCGGCCGGCTGCTCCTCACTTTCTGGCACGACCGGCTGCACGCGGTGATCTACCAGACGCCGGCGGAGTCCGCAGAGGACGCGTCACGCCGCAACGATCGATTGTTCGCGCACTACGGGCAGGGCGACGGCTGGACCGAGATCCTCGACAACGGGTTCGGCAAGACCTACCGCCGCACCGATCAGCGGCGGTTCGCCTTGTGGAGCTACGTGATGGACGTCGCGACCTTCGGCACGATGGAGTTCCATCAGGTCATGTGGTGACCGCCCCGCTCCGCTCGCCTCGTCGATCGAGGGCTGCCAACACCTGTTGCGCGGTGCCTTGTTCGGCCGGCTCACCGTCGTCCAGTACGACGATCCGGGTGGCCAGCGACACGGTGTCGAGGTCATGGGTGATCAGGACCAGGGACAGGTCCTCGTTCCGGTCGTGCAGGAGGCTCGCCAGCCGGTCGAGGAGCGCGCGGCGGGTGACGGCGTCCAGGCCCGAGGTGATCTCGTCGCACACCAGGACCCGTGGCCGGGCGAGCAGGGCCCTGGCGAGGGCGGCGCGTTGCAGTTCGCCGCCGGAGAGGCGGCCGGGCCTGCGGCGTACGAGTTCCTCGGTGAGCCCGAGACCGGTCAACGTCGTCAGCGCTTCGGCGTGGGCGTCCGCCTCGGTGAGGGCACGGAGCCGGACGGCCGTGCGGGCCACCTGGTCGAGAACCGTGCGGTGTTCGTCGAAGGCGGCCTTCGCGTCTTGGAAGACGTACTGCACTGCGGCCAGTTGCTCCCGCGTACGGGTGCGCAGGCTGCGCGGGAGCGGGGAGCCGTCCAGGGTGAGGGTGCCGTCGTGGTCGCGGTGGAGTCCGGCCAGGCAGCGGCCGAGTGTGGTCTTGCCGCTGCCGGACCGGCCGACGACGGCCAGGCACTCCCCCGCCCGCAGGGTGAGTTCCGGCACGCGGAGCACCACGGAGCGGCCGTGTCGGGCCTGGAGGCCGGGGTGGGTGAGGTGCAGGACCGTGCCGCCCGGATCATGGCGTTCCTCGGGAGCGAACTCCGTGCCCTGCGCAAGGAGTTCCCGCGTGTAGGGGTGGCGGGGCGCGAGCCAGATGCGCTCCGCCGGTCCCGATTCCACCACTTGGCCGTCGCGCAGGACGAGGATCTCGTCGGCGAGGGCGCGTACGACGTCCAGGTCGTGACTGAGCAGGACCACGGCGATGCCCTGCCGGGCCACCGACCTCAGTCGGTCGGCCACATGGTGCTTCGTCAGCGGGTCGAGGCCGGTGGTGGGTTCGTCCGCGACGACGACCCTCGCGCCGAGCAGCAACGCCTGGGCGAGCACGACACGCTGTTGCTGCCCGCCCGAGAGTTGGTGTGGATATCGCTTCAAGAGGGCGTCCGCATCTGGTAGTTGGGCGTCAGCCAACGCCTTGAGGACGCGCTCCTCGGCGGCCGCGCGGCGCTCGCGCCTCGGAAGGTGTCGGGACTGGGCGCGGGCGATGTCCGTGAGCAGGGCGTCGATGCGGCGGGCCGGGTTGAGGACGGCTCCGGGATGCTGGGGGACGTAGCCGACCAAGCCCTCGGGGGCGCGCACCTCGCCGCTCACGCGGGCACCGTCCGGGTACTCACCGAGCAGGGCGAGCCCGGTGGTCGTCTTTCCGCTTCCGGACGCGCCGACGAGGGCGGTGACCGTGCCCGGCCGCACCCGAAGACTCACCCCGTCCACGATCCTGCGCCCGTCGATGTCGACGCACAGGTCCCTGATCTCGGCGACGGTCTCCGTCTTCGCGTTCATGCGGGGCGCCTCTTCATCCGGGACCTCTTCCTGTGCTCCAGGACGGAGTCGACGAGCAGGTTTCCGCCCATGGTCAGGGCGACGATGAGCAGGGCGGGCACCACCACGGCCCAGGGTTGTACGAACAGGCCGGTGCGGTTGCGGTCGACCATCACCGCCCAGTCGGACGCGTCCGGTTCGACGCCGACGCCGAGGAACGCGGCGGTGGCCACGAGGTAGAGCACACCCGTGAAGCGGACGCCCGCGTCGGCGGCGAGGACGCGGGTGGTCGAGCGGCCGACGTAGCCGACGGCGGTGCGCCACCACGTCTCGCCCTGCAGACGCAGGGCCTCGACGGCCGGCCGGGACGCGGCCTCCGCCGCGGCGGCGCGGACGATGCGGGCCGCGTCCGGGATGTTGACGAGCGCCACGAGGAGCGCGAGGCCCACGGCCCCGGGGGTGAGGACGGCGGCGACGAGCAGCACCATGAGCAGCGAGGGCACCGCCAGCAGCACGTCGAGAGGCCGCATGAGCAGCTCCTCCAGCCAGGTGCGGTGGGTGAGTGCGCTGACGAGACCGAGGGGCAGCGCCACCAGGTAGGCCAGGGCCGTCGCGGTGAGGGCGACGAGGACGGCGGACCGACCGCCGAGCAGTACCTCCCGCCAGACCTCCCGGCCGACGAAGTCGGTGCCCAGCCAGTGTCCGCCGCCTGTGGTGAAGGACGCGGCACGCGGCCCCGGTTCACCCGCGAACAGGGGTCCGAGCAGGGCCAGGACGAGGGGGACGCCGACGAGGAGGGCGCCGAGGACGTGGCGCGGACGCGAACGCCGCATCACGTCGTCATCGGGCTTCGCTCCGGCCTTGCCGCGGTCGCCACCGGTGAGGGTCTTCACGCGGCGACCTCCCCTCGTGGTGCGAAGCGGCGGGCGACCAGGTCGGCGCCCGTGTTGAGGACGACGGTGAGGACGCCGAAGACGACGGCGAGGCCCTGCACGACGGGGATGTCCCGCTCGGCGACGGCGTTGATGAGTACGGTGCCGAGTCCGGGGATCACGAAGAGCGCCTCCACGACGATGACTCCGCTCAGCAACCAGTCGATGGTCCGGGCGAGTTGCTGAGTGGCGGGGGTGACGGCGTTGGGCAGGGCGTGGGCGTAGCGGATACGGGCGCCGGAGATGCCGTAGCGGCGGGCCTGGGCCGCGTACGGCGCGGCGAGGGCGTCGATCATTCCGGCGCGCACCAGTCGGGCGAGGGTGCACACCGGGCGGGAGAGCAGGACGAGGACGGGCAGGACGAGGGCGGCGGGGTGGGCGATCAGGTCGGTGCCGTAGCCGACGGCGGTCGGTGGCAGCCACTGGAGGCGGATGGCGAACACCGTGATCAGGAGCACTCCGCAGGCGAACTCCGGTACGGCGTAGAGCCCCAGGGTCACGGAGCTGACGAGCCGGTCCGCGAGCCTGCCCTCGTGGCGGGCGGCGAGCACGCCGAGGCCGACGCTGAGCGGCACGAGCAGCAGGACGGTGAGCGTGGCGAGCAGCAGCGTCGGCCCGAAGCCGTCCGCAATGTACGTGCTGACGGGGCGGCCGGAGGCGAGTGAGGTGCCGAGATCGCCGTGGAGCAGGCCGGACGTCCAGTCGGCCAGGCGTTCCACGGCGGGCCGGTCCAGGCCCATCGACTCCCGGATGACGGCGATCCGCGCCGGGTCCGGCTGGTCCCCGGCGAGTGCGACGGCGGCGTCGCCCGGCAGCGCCTCGGTGAGGGCGAAGACGAGCAGCACGACGGCCGCCGTCTGCGCCGCACCGAGCAGCAGCCGCCGGGCGGTCCAGGCGGTGAGTCCGCTCACGCGAGCCACACCTTGTCGAAGCGGGCCCAGTCCAGGGAGTTCGCGGGCGCGTCCGTCTCCACTCCGCGGACGGTGCGGGCGGTGCCGATGATCCAGTCGGCGAAGCCCCAGATCAGGAAGCCGCCCTCGGCGTACAGACGGCGCTGCATGCGCTGGTAGACGGCCGTGCGCTGCCCGGTGTCCTTGGTGGACTGGGCCTGCCGGTAGAGGGCGTCGAAGTCCTTGTGCCGCCAGTGGGTGGCGTTGGTGGTGGAGGCGGTGAGCAGGCGCTGGGAGAGGTGGGTCTCGATGGGCATGGCGCCGGAGCGGTAGGAGCAGAGGGTGCCGCTGTCGAGGATGTCCGTCCAGTAGCTGTCCTTGCTGCCGGTCCTGACCTTGATGGTGACGCCGGCCTTGGCGGCCTGGTCGCGGAAGATGGAGGCGGCTTCGGGGAATCCGGCGGCGACCGGTGAGGTGTCGAGGGTGACCGTGAGGTCTTCGGCGCCGGCCTTCTTGAGCAGGGACCTGGCGCGGTCGAGGTCCTGTTCGCGCTGCGGCAGTCCGTCGGCGTAGTACTCGTACCCCTTGCCGAACAGGTCGTTGCCGATCTCCCCCGCACCGGACAGGGCGCCCTGCACGAGCTCCTCGCGGTCGGCGATGAGGAAGAACGCCTCGCGGATCCGCCGGTCGTCGAAGGGCTTGCGGTCGGTCTTCATGGCGAACGCCTGCATGCCGCTGTTGCGCAGCCGCAGGATCTCGATCTGTCCCTTGCCCTCGTGGGCGCGGCCGGTGGTGGGGTTCAGCTCGTGGGCGTACTCGACCTGGCCGCCGAGGAGCGCGTTGACGCGTGCGGACTCCTCGTTGGCGACGACGATCTCCAGCTCGTCGAGGTGCGGGGCGCCGTCCCAGTAGTCGGTGTTGCGCCGGAAGACGGCGGACTTGCCGGGCGCGAACGAGACGAAGCGGAACGGGCCGCTGCCGACCGGCTTCCGGTCGAACCGTTCGGCGCCCTCGGGGACGATGTACGCGCCGAACGCGGCGAGCACGTTGGGGAATCCGGCGGTGGGCCGCTTGAGGACGAACTCGACGGTCCGCTCGTCCAAGGCCCGGCTCGCCTCGAGGTCGACGGGTTCCAGATCCGCCTTCGCACGGAACGCCCTCTTCGGGTCGGTGATGCGGCGGTAGCTGTAGAGCACGTCCTGGGCGGTGACCGGCTTGCCGTCGTGGAACGTGGCCTTGCGCAGGGTCACCTTCCAGCGGTCCAGGCCCGCGCCGGCCTCCCAGCCGGAGGCGAGGCGTGGCTGGGCGGAGAGGTCGGCGCCGTAGTCGGCGAGCTTGTCGAAGAGGGCCTTGGCGCGGGCGACGTCGGCGAAGAGGTTGCTCGCGTGCGGGTCGAGGGTCTCACTGGCCCCGCCGCCGGCGAAGGCGGCCCGCAGCCGTCCGCCGCGCTGCGGCTTTCCGCCGCCCTTGGCAGCGGTGTCGGTGGAGCCGGAGGAACTGCATCCGGCGAGGGCGAGCGCGCCGAGGCCGACGGCGCCGGAGGTGGCGGCGAGGAAGCCGCGGCGGCGCAGTCCGGGGAAGCGCGCGTCGGTGCGGGGCAGGCCGGTGGGGCGTATGTCGTTCATGGTGGATTCCCTGCTGTGCGGACGGTAGAAGTCGTGGCGCGGGGCGCGGTGGGGGCCCCGCCGGGAGTTCAGTCGGTGGGCAGGAGGCGGGCGACGAGGTGGAGCCGGTCGGCGTCCGTGGCCGCGCCCGGCGCCGCGCCTTCGCGCCAGGGAGGATCGGTGCGCGGGCCCGGGCCGTCGTACAGGGCCAGCACCTCGAAGCCGTGGCGGGCGAGCACGTGGCGCAGTTCCTGCGGGAAGAGCAGCCGCCAGGCGGAACGCTGTTCGACCGGTGCGGACCCGTCGTGGGCGGTCCACACCCGGGTGCGGCGCAGGAGTTGCGCGGTGCGGTCCACGGACAGGGTCGTCGTGGAGCGGTAGGCGGTGCCCCGCCAGGTGAAGGCGTCGACGCGCGGGGCATTGAGGAGATCGGTGCGGCCCAGGAAGAACGCGCCGTTGCGCATCTCCGCGACGAGCAGCCCGCCTGCGGCGAGACAGCGTCGGACGGAGCGCAGGAAGCCGTCGAGTTCGGCGTTGGTGTAGCAGTAGAGGAGGGCGCTGTCCAGGCAGACCACGGCGTCGAACTCCCGGTCTGCCAGAGCGAATTCGCGGAGGTCCGCGGCGAGGTAGTCGGGTCCGGGGTGGTGGGTGCGGGCGTACGTCAGCATGGCCTCGGAGAGGTCGGCGCCGGTGACGGTGCGGCCCGCACGCTGCAGATGGGCGGCGTCCCGGCCGGTGCCGCAGCCGAGGTCGAGGACGCGCTGCCCCGCCCCGTGGCTGCGCAGCGTGTCCTCCGCCCAGCGCCCGGCGAGCCGGTCGGGGTCGGGGAAGCGGGCCTCGTACAGCTCGGGGTTGTCGGTGAGGAGGTTCGCGGCGGTCCCGCAGGCCGTGGCGGGCTCGGCGGTGTCAGAGGTCGTGGCAGGCTCGCGCATTTCGGAGGCCGTGCCGGACTCACATATGTCGGAGACCGGGGTCGGCTCGCGTATCTCGGAGGTCGTGGTCATGCGTGGCTCGCTCATGCTGTCGCCGGTACGGGTGCGGGCGGTGCGGGCAGGACGTGGCGCCGGTGCAGCCAGACCACGCCGCCCGCCGAGGTGAGGCCGATGGTCAGGCAGCACGCCCACGGCAGCCAGGGCGGACCGGCGTGCGCGCCGGCGTCCATGGCCCAGCCGATCACCGTGTTTCCGACGGCGGCGGCGATGCCCGACACCACGTAGAACAGGCCGAAGTAGGTGCCGGTGAGCTCGGGTCGTCCGAAGTCGGGGATCAGTTCCATCACGAACGGCTGGGCGATCATCACGCCCAGGTAGAGCAGCAGGGCTCCGGCCAGGACGGGCACGGCGCGCAGTGCCGCGTCCGTGAGTCCGCCGGCCGCGCCGTCGTACAGGGTCACCGCCATGGGGGGTACGAAGGACAGCCCCATCAGGGCGAGCCCGGCACTGATCCAGCGCGCCCTGCTGCCGCGCCGGTTCAACGCGCGGGTGACGCGCAGCTGAAGCGCGAGGTTGGTGAGGGTGCCGACGAGGAAGACGATCCCCGCCGCGCCGTCCCAGCCGGTCGCGCGCCGGGCACCGTCCGGGAGCAGCAGATAGAGCTGGTTCTCCATGGTGAACAGGCCGACCATGGCCAGGGCGAAGGCCATGAACCCGCGGTTCGCGACGGCTTCGCGCCAGTCCGCGACGACGGTGTTGCCGCTGGGCGCGACCTTGCGGGCCGGGAGCACGAGCGCCTGGGCGAGGGTGAGGACGGCGAAGATCCCGGCGGCGGTGAGCGCGGAGGTGCGGAAGTCGACCAGGAGCAGGGCGCTGCCGAGCAGCGGTCCGATCAGGGCTCCTGTGGTGGCGAAGACGTTGAAGAGGGCGAACGCCTCGGCCTTGCGCTCCCCCGCTTCCAGGGCGAGGTAGGCGCGGACGGCCGGGTTGAACAGGGCGCCGGCGAGCCCGCTGAGCACGGAGGCGGCCAGGAGCACCGGAAGGCCGTCGCCGAGCGCGAACAGGCCGAAGCCGATGGTGCGCAGGCCGCATCCGGCGATGATGACGCCGCGCGCGCCGAGCCGGTCCGAGGCCGAGCCTCCGATGAGGAAGAGGCCCTGCTGGCTGAGGTTGCGTACGCCGAGGACGATGCCGACGACCGCCGCCGAGAGCCCGAGGTCGTCGCTCAGGTGCAGGGCGAGGTAGGGGACGAGGAGGTAGAAGCCGGTGTTGACGCCGAGCTGGTTGACCAGGAGCAGCCGGATGGCGAGCGGGAAGCCGCGCAGGGCGCGCCAGGTGTTCAGCACGGTTCGGCCCGCCGCGGCTCGTCGCGCCGGCGTGGGCGCACGCCGAGTCCTGGTTCTCGACCTGCTCGTACGGTCCCGTCGGCGCCGCCGATGCCGGTCCACGGGTCGTCGGCGAGCAGCAGGTGCCCGTCGAGGTCGACCCAGCGGGCGCGGTCGGCGAGGTGGACGGCGGGGGCGATGCCGAGGGTGCTCGCCGTCAGGCAGCCGAGCATCAGGGCGGTGTCGGACTCCGCGATCAGCTCGGCGATGCGCAGGGCCGCGGTCACTCCCCCGCACTTGGCGAGCTTGACGTTGATGCCGTGGACACGCCCGGCGAGGCGTCGGGCGTCCTCGAAGTCGACGGCGTCCTCGTCGGCGATGATCGGGAGTGGGGACTTTTCGGCGAGCCGGGCGAGGTCGTCCGGTGTGCCGGGCGGCAGCGGCTGCTCGACGGCTTCGACGCCCAGCTCGGCGTACTGTCCCAGGAGCGGGAGTGCTGTGGTGAAGCTCCACGCGCCGTTGGGGTCGAGAAGGAGGCGGGCCTGGGGTGCGGCGGCTCGCACGGCCCTTACGCGCGTCAGGTCGTCGGCCGGATCCGATGCGCCGGCCTTGATCTTGAGCAGGGAGAATCCGGATCGGGACAGCGTGGCGGCCTGGGCTGCGGCGTGCTGGGGCGAGGTGATGCCGATGGTGCGTGCGGTCGGGGCGGAGGGTGGTTCCGGTGGGGCTCCGGGGCCGAGGAGTCGGTGGACGGGACGATCCGCTCGCCGGCCGACCAGGTCGAGCAGCGCGGACTCCACGGCCGCCGTCACGCTCGGTGGCACGCCCGGCCGCCCGGCGTCCCTCAGGACTTCCAGGGCGCTCTCGGGGTCGGCGAAGCCGCCCAGCCATTCCGATTCCACGTCCAGGAGCCGTTCCAGGGCCGCGGCGTCGAGGCCGTAGTAGACGCTGCTGACGGCCTCGCCGTAACCGTGCTGTCCGTCGTGTTCGACGGTCAGCCACACGGCGTCGCGGGCTGTCATGGTGGATCGGGATATGCGCAGGGGTTCGGTCAGCTGGAGACGTGTGGTGCGCAGGCTGGTCTTCACTGGTGCTCTTCCGTGGGGGTGGGAAGGGGGTGCGGGGTGCGGAGGGGGTCGGTGACGGTCCGGCACCGGGCCCAGCCGGTGGCCTCCACGGCCCGGGGGTGCGGGATCTCCACGGGGCGGGAGGCGACGGTGGCCCGGTCGATGCCGTGGGCGGCGGCGAAGTCGTCGTCGTACACGCTGTTCAGGTAGCGGTGCGGCCCGTCGGGGAAGACGGTGGCGACCACGGCTCCCGGGTGGACGCGGGCGGCCCACGCAGCGACGAGGGCGGCGGCGCCGGTGCTCCAGCCGCCGCTGACGAAGGCTCCGGCGGCGAGGCGGCGGCACGCGTCGGCGGACTCGGCGGGGCCCACCCAGTGGACCTCGTCGAAGGCGTCGTAGGCGACGTTGCGCGGATGGATGCTGCTGCCCAGGCCGCGCATCAGACGGGGCCGCGCGGGCTGCCCGAAGATCGTCGAGCCGGTGGCGTCGACGCCGATGAGCCGCAGGTGCGGCCAGTGCCGCCGCAGCGGGCCGATGATGCCCGCGCTGTGCCCGCCGGTGCCGACACTGCACACCAGGACGTCCAGATGATCGAGCTGGGCGGCCAGTTCGGCGGCGAGCGTCGCGTATCCGGCGGTGTTGTCGGGGTTGTTGTACTGGTCGGGCCAGTACGCGTCCGGAAGTTCCGCCAGCAGCTCGCGCAGCCGGGCCAGGCGTGCGGCCTGCCAGCCGCCGTGCACGGCCGGGCGGTCGACGAGTTCGAGACGGGCACCGTGGGAGCGCAGCAACTGCCGCATGGACGGCTCCAGTTCGCTGTCACCGACCAGGACGACGGGGTGGCCGAGGGCCTGACCGGCGAAGGCCAGGCCGATGCCGAGTGTGCCCGAGGTCGATTCCACGACCGGGGCGCCGGGGCGCAGTTCGCCGCGCTCCCGGGCGCCGAGCAGCATGGAGACGGCGGCCCTCGCCTTCATGCCGCCGGCGCCGAGTCCTTCGAGCTTGGCCCAGAAGCCGGGCTGCGGGCAGGGCAGGTCGACGGTGACGCGGGCGATCGGGGTGCCGCCGAGCAGGCGGAGCAGTTCCCGGTTGGCGCGCGGGCGGTGTCGGGTGGCGGTGGTGGTCAGGGTCACCGCGCGGCTCCGTAGCGGTGAAGGGTCCCCGGGCCGCCGTCGAGCCAGAAGAAGGGGTACGGCTCGGCGCAGACCGCGCTGACTCCGGCGCCGATGAGCCGGGGCAGCACCGCGCTGCCAGTCTGCGCGAACATCACCAGTGGCTTGTCGTGGCGCAGGGCGTGCTCCCGCAGCGGCTCGAAGGTGCCGTTGCCGAGGGTCATTCCGGAGGCGAGCACGAGGTCGCAGGCGTCCAGCTCGGCGAGGGCGTCCGTGCGGACGGGCTCGCCCCACTCGGTCGTGCCGCCCTTGAGGTCGCAGGGCACGTACCTCAGTCCGCGCGCCCGTAGTGCCTCGAGCAGGGAGTTGACGACGCCGACGACGAGCACGGTGGCCCCGGGCTCCGTGTCGATCAGGTCCACGACCGCCCGGGCCCGTACCCGCGACTTCTCGATCGACGTACCGGCCGGCAGGGGGAAGGGCCGCGCTCCTTGCTCCGGCGCGTGCGGGCGTGCGCGCATCAGATACGCGTCCAGCGCCGCCACCCGCACCGGAAGCCGCTCATGGCCGAGGAGCCCGGCGATGTCCGCGCCGACGCACTCCTCGACGGCGCCGTCCGGCAGTTCCCCGGGCTCGACCGCGCAGGAGCCGACGGCCTCGCCGAGACGCAGGCTGAGGACCTCGTTGCGGTAGCCGCCGCTGCGTCCTTCGTGCCGTACCGCCTGCCGCGTGGTGAACGCCACCGAGATCCGCTCACCCCGCGGGTCGGGGCCGAACTCCCCGGCCAGGACGGCCCGGACGAGGTCGTCGTACGAGGAGGCGACGGCCCGCACGGCCGGCTCGCCCATGTCCGTGAGGATGGTCATCGGACGGCCTCCACGCGGGGACGGAGTGCGGTGAGCAGGGTCTCGACGCGGTCGCGGGCGCCGGGCCCGTCCGCGTCACCGGCCATGACGTGGCCGAGGTACTCGTTGTTGCTGCCCGCGACCTTCACGGCCTTGCCGGGCTCGGCGAGTTGGAGCTCCAACAGTCCGTCCGCCGACCGCACTTGGTCGGACCCGTCGATCGCCGTGAGCGTTCCGGCGCGGTCGGGTACGAGGAAGCCGATGGCGGCGCTGCTCAGGCCGGTGGGCCGGCGGCTCAGATCCGGTTGCCGTCCCAGGGCCACGTCCACCGCCGCGGCGGCGAGGTCGATGCCGGTGACGTGGCGGACGAGCTCGGTGATGCGGTTGCCCGCGGGCCGGGGGTTGACCTCCACCACGCGCGGCCCGTCGGCGGTCAGCTTGATCTCGGTGTGGGCCACGACCTCGTCGAGGCCGAGTGCCTTGACGGCCCGTACGGCCGTGTCCACGGCGGCTTCGATGTCCGCCGCCGGGAGCGCGGCGGGGAACATGTGGCCGGTCTCGATGAAGGCGGGAGCCCCGCCCACGCTCTTGTCGGTGACGCCGACGACCCGCGCGCTCCCGGCGTACGACACGGTCTCGACGCTGACCTCGGGCCCTTGGAGGAATTCTTCGAGCAGGACGGCGGGGTTCCGGCGCTGCCCGCGGGCATTGACGGGGAAGTCGGCGAGCGCCCGGTAGGCGGCTGTGAGCGCGGTCTCGTCGTCGACGCGGCGCACGAACATGCCGGCGCACAGGTCCACGGGCTTGAGCACCAGTGGATAGCCGATCCCCCGGGCCGCTTCGGCGGCCTCGGCCAGGTTCGCGCACCGGGCGAAGCGTGGTCCGGGCACTCCCGATGCGGCGAGCGCGCGACGCGTGGCGTCCTTGCGGCAGGCCGTCTCGACGGCCTCGGCGGTGGGCCCGGGCAGGCCGAGACGGTCGGCGATCCGTGCGGCCGTCGGCAGGTAGTAGTCGCACGAGGTGATCACGCCGTCGAACCGCAGCGCCGCGTGGGCCCGCTCGACGAAGGTCAGGAGCGCGTCGGTCTCGTTGGTCTCGGCAGTGAGCACGTGGCGCGCCCCGAGCAGCGGATGGGCGGTGCCCTCGGGTGCGGAGCGCAGGTAGTGGTGCAGGTCGCGGGTGAGGAAGGTGAACTCGTGGCCTGCCTCTCGCACGGCCCGTGGCAGCAGTCTGCTCATGGACCCGACCCAGCTCTCGACCATCAGAAGTTGTGCCACAACAGCCCCCTTTTTCGGCGTGGTTGAACAGCTCGGCCTCGCCGGTGGTGGCGTTCGGCCCGCGCACCGGCTTGACCGAGAGGGACCTTATCGACAATCGTTTTCATTGTCATCTCGCTGGTGCGACTCCGCGCCGGCACCCCGCCTCCTGGAACGCGACTCCCGTGACTCCTGCCGCTCGATCCCGCCGCGTCCTGTGCGCGCTCACCGCCACAGCCGCCACCCTCGCCACCTTCTCCACGCCCACCCGGGCAGCTCCCGCGCCACGCACCGATACCGCCGAGACGCACACCGGAGCTCACCCCTCGACCACGATCCGCTTCGGCGCCTGCCCGGAGTCGGTGCCCACGCCGCCGGCGCCCGACCGCGTCGAATGCGGCACGCTCGACGTACCGCTCGACCGGGACGATCCGGGCGGCGGCAAACGGATAGGCATAGCCGTCTCGCGGGTGCCCGCCTCCGGTACGGCCGGGGAACGGCGCGGCATCCTGCTGGTCAACCCCGGCGGGCCGGGCGGCTCGGGACTCCCCTACGCGGTCACCAAGCGGGCCAAGCTTCCCGAGAGCGTGCGGCGCGCGTACGACGTCATCGGCTTCGACCCGCGCGGCAGCGGGCACAGCGCCCCCGCCGACTGCGGCGCGACGGGCGGGCTCTTCGACAGTCCGGGCGCCGACCCCGTGCCCGTCGGCAAGGCCGCGGAGAAGACGTATCTCGCCTCCCTCGACCGCATGGCCGACGACTGCGCCATCGGCGTGGCGGACGCCCTGCCGCACCTTTCGACCGCGGCGACCGTCCGCGACATGGACGCCGTCCGCGCCGCGCTCGGCGAGCCGCGGACCAGCTTCCTCGGGGTCTCCTACGGCAGCTACCTCGGCGCCGCGTACGCCGCCCGGTTCCCGCACCGCGTCGACCGCATGGTGCTCGACAGCGTCGTCGGCCCGTGGGACTGGCACGATTTCGACGGGCGGCAGAGTCGTGAACTCCTGCGTCAGCGCGAGGTGTTCTTCGCCTGGGCCGCCCGGCACGAGAACCGCTTCGGCCTCGGAGGCGACGCGGCCGCGGTCCGTTCCGCCTACGAGCGGACCCGCCGCGGGCTCGCCGCCCGGCCCCAGGACGGCTTCGGGCCCGCCGAGTTCGACCGAGCCGTGTATCGGGCCCTGGGACGCACCGAGCGCTGGGCCCCGCTGGCGGACGGCGTCCGCGCTTACCTGCGGGACGGCGGCGTGGCCGGGCTGCGCCCCGCGGAACCCTTCGGCAACCCCGGCTCACGTACCTTCGAAGCCGCCAACCGCTCGGTGAAGTGCGCGGACGGCCCCGGCCCCACACCGTCCCGCGTCATCGCGGACCTGCACCGCATCCGTCGCGAGGACCCGCAGCCGGTCCTGACCGGCTGGGAGGCCGCCGCTTGCGCCTATTGGCACCACAGGCCCCACCGGCGCACCCCGCTCGGCAGCCCGGCAGCGCCGCCCGTCCTCCTGGTCGCCTCCGAGCACGACCCCGTCACACCGATCGAAGGAGCACGTCAACTACGGCACCGGCTGCCGGGCTCCCGCCTGATCACCCTCCATGAGGACTACTCGCACGGCGTGTTCGCGAGCCGCGGCAACGCGTGCGTGGACCGGGCCACCGCCGCGTACCTGATCGGCGGGACGGCGCCGCGGACGGACGTGCACTGCACCGGCCCGGGACTGCCGACTCCCTGACGTCGGCTCCCTGACATTGGCCCCCGGGCGGCTTCCTGCTCGTCGGACGCGCGGTCAGCCCAGCGGTACGGCGATCTCCCGCTTGAGGATCTTGCCGCTGGGCCCCAGCGGAAGCTGGTCCACGATCCAGACCTGGCGCGGGTACTTGTAGGCAGCCACGCGCTCCTTGACGTACTCCCTCAACTCGTCCGGCTCGGCGTGCGCGTCGGGGCGCAGCACGACCACCGCGGTGACCTCCTCACCGAGTTCGGCGTGCGGCACACCGAGCACCGCCGCCATGGCCACGGCGGGGTGCTCGTGGAGCACTTCCTCGACCTCGCGCGGGTAGACGTTGTAGCCGCCGCGGATGATCATGTCCTTCTTGCGGTCGACGATGTACAGATATCCGTCCTCGTCCGCGCGGGCGAGGTCGCCGCTGCGGAGCCAGCCGTCGGGGATCGCGGCCTCGGTCTCCTGCGGGCGGTTCCAGTAGCCCTTCATCACGTTGGGCCCCCGGACCGCGAGCTCGCCGATCTCTCCCGTGGGCACGTCGTCGCCCGCGGCGTCCACGAGCCGTACTTCCACGTCCCGGATGGGGGTGCCGATGGAGCCGGCCTTGCGCGGCCGGTCGGGGTGGTTGAACGTGACCACGGGGCTGGTCTCGGACATGCCGAAGCCTTCGAGCACCTGACAGCCGAAGCGCTTCTCGAAGCGCTGGAGGATCTCCACGGGCAGGGACGCTCCGCCGGAGATGCACATGCGCAGGGTCGAGACGTCGGCGCCGGACGGGCTCTGCAGGAGCGCGGCGTACATGGTCGGCACCCCCTCGAACACCGTGGCCCGCTCGCGGGCGATGGCGTCCAGGACGGCCTGGGGGTCGAACCGGGGGATCAGGACGAGGGAGGCGCCGCTGCGGACAGCCGCGCTCATCGTGCAGACCTGCCCGAAGATGTGGAACAGCGGCAGGCAGCCGACCACCACGTCCTCCGGTACGAGGTGCTGGATGTGCATGCCGTTGACCTCGGTGTTGTGCCGCAGTCCGGCGTGCGTGAGGACGGCACCCTTGGGGCGCCCGGTCGTCCCGGAGGTGTACAGCAGGACGGCCATGTCCTCGCCCTCGGCCTCCGCCACGTCCCACAGCGGCTCGTGCGGGGCCAGTGCCGCGGTGAACGACGCGGGTTCCACGGTCGTGTGCCGCACGCCGGCAGCGGCCGCGCCCTGCGCGCCCTCGCCCGGCGCCTGGTGCCATTCGAAGAGCCGCACGGCACCCGAGTCGTTGAGGTGGAACTCCACCTCGCGGGTCTTGAGCAGGGGGTTCATCGGGACCACGACCGCGCCCGCGCGCAGGGCTCCGTAGTAGAGGACGACGAACTCGGGAACGTTGGGCAGCATGAGGGCGACCCGGTCCCCCGGCCGGACGCCTTCGGCCCTGAGGAGGGCGGCGGCACGGGCACTGCGCTCGTTCAGTTCCCGGTACGTGATGACCTGCTCGCCCAGGCGCAGCGCGGAGCGCTGGGGATGCCGCTGAGCCGTCTCCTCGAGGAACGCTGCCAGATTGGCCATGACCCGCCTCCGTCACATGGAACGCAAGATGTTTACATCGCCGACATCTTGCAGTCGGATCCGGGTCACCCCCTATGGCCCCGCGGACAGCATCCGTCCCTCTCCCTTGTCTCCCAGAACAATCCTGGGGCATTAAGCTGCAGAGATGTTGCTTTCAGGTGTGGCCGCCGCTCTCCGGTCGCGGCTCCCGGAACTGGGCGAGCGCATGGCCCTGCGGATCCGCTCGGACGTGGCGTCCTACAACGACGACTCCCTGATCACCCGGCAGTCGCTGTCCCGCTCGTGCGCCGCGAACGCGGATCTCGTCCTCAACCACCTGTGGCAGGGCGGCACCCTCGACGTGAGTTCGGCCCGGCAGACCGGTCGGGCCCGCGCCGAACAGGGCGTGCCGCTGGCGGACACCCTGCACGCGTACCGGATCGGCACCGAGCTGCTGTGGACGGAGCTTCTCGCGGAGGCGCGCAGTCACCCGGAGGTCACCGACGACCACCTGGTCTCCGAGTCCGCGCGCTTCTGGTCCCTGTTCGGTCTGCTCGCGGAGGCGGTGGCGTCGGCGTACCGCGAGGCGTCCACCGAGCTGACCTCGCGCATGCAGGCGAGGCGCTCCGCGGTGGTGACGTCCCTGTTCGCGGGCGTCACCACCGACCGCACGCTCTGGGAGGCGGCGCGCGAGCTGGGGCTGCCGGAGCACGGACCGTACGCGGTGGTCGTCGCGGAGGCTGTCACTTCGACGGGCGAGGGTCTCGCCGACACGGAAGCGGCATTGTTCCGGGCGAAACTGCCGTCGGTCTGGGAGTCGTTGCCCGACCAGTACCTCGGCCTGATCGCCCTGCCGGCCGCGTCGTCCGAGAAGACGTGCCTGCGTGTCCTGCGCCGGTCGGGCGCGCGCGTGGGTTTCAGTCCGCTCTTCGCGTCGCTCGCGGAGGTGCCGCAGGCGCTGCGCTTCGCCCGCCTGGCTCTGTCGGCTCAGGGCGCGAGCGCCGGGGTGGTGCGGTACGACGACGATCCACTGGCGATGGTCGTCGCCGCCGCGCCCACGGAGGCCACGCACCTGATGCGGGCGGTTCTGGGACCGGTGCTCGGGCTGCCCGCGGCGGAGTCCTCGCGCCTGCTGCGGACGCTGGAGCACTGGTTCGCCGCCGGCGGTTCGGCCGGGGACGCCGCTCAGAGCCTCTTCGTCCACCCCAACACGGTCCGCTACCGCCTGCGCCGCATCGAGGAGTTGACGGGCCGCTCCCTCTCCGCCCCCCGGACCGCGGCCGACGTCAGCGTGGCACTCCTCGCCGTACGCAGCTCCGCGGCGAAGGCCGAGCGGCGTTCTCCTGCACAGGCCGACGCCGGCTGAACCAGCCGGTGGATTTCATCGCGCGGCGACCGTGCGGGATCCGCAAAGTCCAACCAGTGACCCGCGTTCGTCCATGGGCACCGCTCACCGACCGGCAGATCCTTCGGACGTCGACCCACGACCCCGCGAGACCGGTCGGCCGATGTCCACCGGACCGAAGGAGAACGCGTGCCACTCCCCAGCAGAAGACGACTGCGGACCCTCGTCGCGGCCGCCGTGGCCGTGAGCGGCCTCGCCGCGCTCGTCCCGACCGCGACCGCCGACAGCGCCACGTACACGGTGACGGTCGGCGCCAAGGGGCGCTGGTCGCACCCCGACGACACTCCGGCCGGTACGTACATCGACAAGGACGGCACCTTCTACTTCCAGTCCTCGCACGCCCTCTACGGTGCGACCGACCCCCGCAAGTGGAACTTCTACTCCGGTGCCGACCTCGACACGGCGTCCCTGAACAAGTCGCTCGGCAAGTCGGCCGATCCGTCCGATCCCACCGACCGCAACGACGACACGACCGCACGCTGCAACAACAGCCCCACCGGGCGCGAGTCCAGCTTCGCCCCGGCAGGATCCTCCTACGCGCAGAAGAACTACTGCGACCTGGCCGGAGTGTGGGTCGACCCGGACACGGGCGACTGGTACGGGCTGGTGCACAACGAGTTCACCCCGCAGCCCTTCGGGGACAGCTCGCACTTCGACGGCATCGACTACGCCGTGTCGAAGGACCAGGGCCGCACCTGGACCATCAAGGACCACGTGATCACCTCGCCGTACAGCACGGTCCGCGGTGACACCTCCGCGTTCCCGCAGCAGACGTACCACTACGGCGACGGCGACCCACGCCTGTTCACGGACACGGCGTCCGGCTACTTCTACGTCTTCTACGGCTCGCGGATCGTCGACAAGAACGGCGGCTGGCGGGTCTTCCACGGGCATGTCGCCCGCGCTCCCATCTCCGCGAAGATGGCGCCCGGTTCCTGGCAGAAGTGGTACGACGGCTCCTGGTCCCAGCCGGGCGACGGCGGCCTGGAGAGCAACATGGTCCCGGTCGACGCGGCACACCCCACCGGGTACACCCCCGCCGCGCAGGAGTACGACCCGGCGACGCCCGGCACGGCGAACCAGCAGGTCGCGGCCGGAGCCATGCCGCCCACCTCGCCGCTGTTCGTCATGGACATCACCTACAACGCCCACCTGGGCCTGTACATCGGCGAGCCTCAGGGCGTCGACCAGTCCGGCAACGCACCTCAGCAGATCTACGCCACCGACGACCTGTCGACGCAGAAGTGGCGGCTGCTCGGCGACACCGGCGGCTACACGACCGCCTCCTGGTACCGCTGGTTCCTGGACAGCGCGAACAAGACCAGCACCCGCATCGTCGGCCGTGACTTCCGCGCCTACTGCTCCTACGGCTGCTCGAACGACTCGTACTCCGAGTACGTGAACCTGCGCATCGACACCGACCGGCCCGCTGCCCCCGTGGACGAGGGCGCCGGCTATCGCATCGCCGGCGCGAACGGTCGCGTGCTGGCCCAGGTGTCCGGTGGTTCCGCCGCGACCTCCGTGCCGGCCGGCAGCGGCGGGGACCGTGCGTCGTGGACGTTCACCGCGAACGGCGACGGCTCGTACCGCATCACGAACGACGCCTCCCGCAACCTGCTGGGCGTGGACTCGCGGTCCACGGCGGGCCGAGCCTGGGGCGCCGCCCCCTCGGTGACAGCGGCCAAGCAAGGCGTGCCTTCGGTCGGCCAGCAGTGGTTCGTGCTGCGGAACACCACGGCCGACGGTACGTCCACGGGAACGTATCGACTGGTCAACCGGTACAGCGGCCTGGTCCTGGGCCTGTCCGCCGCCACCGCCCGCGCGGCCGAGACCACGCCGCCGCGCTACTGGGACGCCTCCGGCGGCACCGGCGGCACCCGGACCCCGGGCGAGCAGACGCTGACCCTCAGCCGCTAGGGCGAGCCCGCGACGGTGCTTCTCCCCGCCGGGAGGGGCACCGTTGTCGGTGTGCCGGACTCTATGACCGCTCGGGCGCCGGAGACTGCGCCTGTGCGCGTTCCCCCGCGCTGGGTGCTGCGAGGGCCAATGCGCGATGGGTCCGCCGGAGCATGGTGCGGGCCATGACGGGGTGCACGAGCTTCACCACACCCCAATAGGCGCGTGCGCGCGGGCTGTCGGTCTTCACGGCCGTGTTGAGGGTGACGTGCCGGTCATCGACGAGGATCGAGGCGCGGGCCGTCAGGCCTGCCGTGTTCACGTCCATGAGGAGTTCGCCGTCGGCTCGGGCGAGGACGGGGAAGGCGTCGCGCAGGACGCCGGTCCAGGCCGCCGGGTCGCGCGGCAGCCCCGGAAGGAGGTCCACCCGGTACGCGTCCACGTAGTCGGGGCGGTCGACGGAGGAGCGGATCAGCCGGGCCTCCGCCGGTGTCCCGACGGCTCGGGGGCGGGCCCAGGTGAGTCGGTGCAGCAGCCGTACCCAGGGCGACCAGCGCACGGGGCGGGCGACGCCGCCGGCCGCGGCCCGCTCGATGTTGTCGAAGATCTCCTCGATCATCGTGTCGTGCAGGTGCCTGATGACCAGGCCCCATTGGAGGATACCGGCGCCGCGCACTTCGCACTCCAGGACATGGCGCACGCGGCAGCGTTCGGCGCCGAGCGGTGCGACGGTCAGCTCGTGGTATCCGTCGAGACCGCCCCCCGGCGGGGTGTCGAACCGGACGCGGGACCCGGGTTCGTACGCCGTGACGTGGTAACGGATCCGGCCGTGCCCGCCGTCCGCGCCCACCGCGAGCGGGCGGTCGAGGCGCATCCGCGGCCAGGCCGGTGTCGGGAAGATCGGGTCGTCCGTGGCGGAGAGGCGGTCGAGGAGAGCCCCGACGGCTGCCGCGGGGGCGTCGATCACGCGCTCGTGGACGTTGCGTACCGCGGTCATCGTCTACCTCCATACGCTTGCGTATGGTCAACCATACGGTAGCGTATGGAGATGACGCAACGGCAGCGACGGCAGGACGGCAAAGCGCGGCTGACCGCACAGGACTGGGCGGACGCGGCACTCTCCGCGATCGGCGAGGGCGGCATCGCGGCCGTCGCCGTGGAGCCCCTGGCGGCCCGGCTCGGCACCACGAAGGGCAGCTTCTACTGGCACTTCGCCAACCGCGCCGCACTCATCGAGGCAGCGCTCGAGCGCTGGGAACAGATCAACACCGAGGGCACCATCAGCGAGGTCGAGGCGGAACCGGACCCCCGGCAGCGGATCCGTCTGCTCTTCTCCGAAGCCATCACCTCGGCCACGACCAACCCGCTCGAAGTCGCTCTGCTCGCCACCGCGACCCAACCCCAGGTCGCGGCCGCCCTGCGCCGGGTGACCGAGCGCAGAGTGGACTACCTCGCCCAACTCTTCGGCGACCTCGGCTTCCCCGAACCGGAAGCCCGCCGCCGCGGACTGCTGGCGTACACCACCTACCTCGGCCACGCCCAACTCGCCCACGCGGCGCCCTCGGTGCTGCCCCCGCAGGAGCACGGCGAGTTCACCGCCTATCTCGACGACGCTCTCGAGGTACTGATGGCCCGTCAGGAGCCATGACTCCGACGGGCGAGCCGATACCGACGTCGCGGGGAGTGTTGCCGAAGCACACGGTCTGCGAAGGTGATCAAGCCCGTCATGCCGTAGACGCCCGGGCAAGGCAGTCGCCCGGGCACCCGCGAAGGAGCCGCCCTGATGAAGCGCGCCGCCTGCCTGTCCGCCCTGGCCTGCGTCCTCTCCCTCACCGCCGCCGCGCCCGCGTCACCCGGGACCACCGCCCGCGGCGGCGGCCACCCGCACGGCACTCTCCTGGATTCCGTCCCCCGGACCGGCGTCCTCAAGGTGTGCACCACCGGCGACTACCGGCCCTTCACCCACCTCGACCCCGCTGACGGCACCTACAGCGGCGTCGACATCAAGATGGCCGAGAACCTCGCGAAGAGCCTCGACGCCAAGACCCGCTACGTGGCCACCACTTGGGCGAACGTCACCAAGGACGTGGCCGCGGGTCGCTGCGACATCGCGGTCGGCGGCGTCTCCATCACCCTGCCCCGCGCCCGCCAGGTGTACTTCAGCGAACCGACCCGGCAGGACGGCAAGACACCCGTCGTGCGCTGCGCCGACAAGGAGAAGTTCGGTGCCGGCACACTGAATGACATCGACAAGGCCGGTACGACCGTCATCGTGAACCCCGGTGGCACGAACGAGCAGTTCACCCGGGCGAACATCCATCAGGCCACCATCAAGCTGCATCCCGAGAACACGACGATCTTCCAGGAGATCATCGAGGGCCGCGCCGACGTGATGATGACCGACGCGAGCGAGACGCTCTACCAGTCCAAGATCCACCCCGAGCTGTGCTCCCTCCACCCGGAACAGCCCTTCACCTTCTCCGAGAAGGCGTACGCGCTGCCGCGCGGCGACGACCCGTTCAGGGAGTACGTGGACCAGTTCGTGCATCTCGCCACGCACGACGGCACGTACGCGGCCTACGAGGAGGAGTGGATGGGCCGGAGCGGGGCCTGACACCTGCCGGCGTGAGCCGGCACCGGGAGGGAACACCGGACGGGGAGTCGCGCTCAGAGGTTCGCGTCGTAGGCGCGGCGCAGGATCGCCGCGAACTCCTCGTCCACCTCACCGGCCTCCTGGAGGGCGACCCGCAACGCCATCTCGTCGCCGAATCCCTTCGCCACCGCGAGACGCCCGCCCGGCTCCTCCCCCGGCAGCCTCAGCCCGACGTCGACCCGGCCACGCGTGGTCGGGCGCACGCGGGCGAAGGTGCGCCGCGGCCCGACGAGCGCCACGAACGTCTTGCGCGCCTGCACGGTCACGTCCGGCAGTTCCGCGGCGCGCAGCAGCACCGCGTCGAGGACGGGCCGCAGCCCGGGGCGGTCCGCGTACTGCCCGTCGATCAGCTCGTCCGCGCCCTTGAGGAGGAAGTCCGGGTAGCCGAACGTCTCGTGCACCAGCAGCATCTGCGCGTACCCGCGCACGCCCTGCCGCTCGAGCCACTCCCGCAGCTCCGCCTCGCTCCCGGCCGCCCGCGCGCGGATCCGGTCCGTCCACACCGGCAGCGACTCACCCGTCGCTCGCTCCAGCAGCCCGATCTGCCATGCGCGCATCTCCCGCCAGGATTTGACCTGCGGCTTCTCGACCATGGACCCCAGCGTAGGGCTGCGCGGGGCGGTGATCAGCTCGTGGATCCCGGGTCTCCCCAGCGGTTCCAGAGCGTGACGTGCCAGACGTCGGCGTCGGGTCCCGGGCGTGTCACGGGCGGCAGCGGTCCCGGGCCGGTCTCGATCAGGTGGAGCAGCGACCAGGCGACGCCGTAGCAGTCGTCGGGGCCGAAGCAGTCGGCCAGCGCATGCGCCTCGTCGGCGGTGACCGGTGCGGAGATGGCGTCGATCTGGCGGCCGCGGCGGTCGACGAGTTCGTCGTCGTCCGTGTCCCAGCCGGGCAGGGGGCCGTCGGCGACGAAGGCCTGAACTTCGGGTCTCATCCCCGAATGATCGGCTGCCGTGGGTGATACGAGCAAGGACGGTCCGTGCGTCGAACCGCGGTCCGGGCTACAGGCCTACCACTGGTGCCAGTTGGGAGCGGAGGGTGCCGGCGTGGGGCTGGAGGGAGCCGTCGAAGGCGGCGGAGCCGATGGTGAAGGCGTCGGCTCCGGCCTCCGCGAGTGCGTGGATCTGGTCGGCGCCGGTGATGGATCCGGCGACGACCAGGCGGCCGGTGGTGGCGGCGCGGGCGGCGCGGACCAGGTCGAGCGGGTCGGCGTCGGTGGCGCGGTACGCGAGGAGGTCGACGCCCGCGCAACCCGCTGCTTCGGCTCGTCGGCAGTCGCGGGCGATGCGGTCCGGAGTGCCGGCGAGGCGGGTGGGGTGCCCGAGGGGTTCGCCGGCGAAGGGCAGGTAGCCGATGGACGTGCCGTGCAGGAGGGCGAGGGTCTCCTCGATCCAGGTGCCGCCCATCAGCCAGTCGACGCCGAGGTCGGCGGCCGCGCGTACGGAGGCGAGCGCCTGGTCCCGGTGGGTGCTGACGACTTCGAGGTAGGTGGTGGCGCCCATGTCCTTGATGCGGGTGTGGAGTCGGGCGAGGGTGCCGGGGTCGGCGCCGACGTCCTTGAAGCCGATGTGGGTGATGCCGAGGTCCTCGATGGTGTCGAGGACGTCGAGGCAGTCGGTGACGGTGCGGTCGTCGCGGGTGAGCATGAAGATGAAGTCCATGGGGTCCTTCGGTCCTCTGTTCCGGGCTGCTGCGGGTCGGTGGGTCAGGTGTGGGCCGGTGCCTCCGCGGACAGGCGGTCGGCGTGGGTCAGGGCGGCGAGCAGGCTGGTGTGGTCGGCCGTGCCGAGGCCGGCGATGTCGAAGGCGGTGCCGTGGTCCACGCTGGTGCGGACGAAGGGCAGGCCGATGGTGATGTTGACGCCGTGCTCGATCCCGAGGTACTTGACGGGGATGAGGCCCTGGTCGTGGTACTGGGCGACCACGGCGTCGAAGGCTCCGGCGCGGGCGCGCATGAAGACGGTGTCTGCGGGCCAGGGGCCGCTGGCCTGGATGCCTTCGCTCTGCGCGGTCTCGATGGCCGGCGTGATGATGTCCAGGTCCTCGCGGCCGAAGAGGCCGTTCTCCCCCGCGTGCGGGTTGAGCCCGGCGACGGCGATGCGCGGGGTGGGCAGTCCGCCGCGCCGGAGGGTGCGGTGGGTGAGGCGGATGATGTCGAGCACGCGGCCTGTGGTGATCGAGTCGATCGCGGTGCGCAGCGGCTGGTGCACGGTGACGAGGACGATCCGCAGTTCGTCGGTGGCCATCATCATCGCGTAGTCCGTGGTGCCGGACAGGTCGGCGAGGATCTCGGTGTGTCCGGGGTGGCGGACGCCGGCCAGGCGCAGGGCTTCCTTGTTGATCGGCGCGGTGACCAGCGCCCGTATCCGGTGGGCCAGGGCGAGTCGGATTCCGCGGCGGACGTACTGGAAGGAGGCCGCTCCGGCGCGGGCGTCGAGGGTGCCCCAGGGGAGGTCTGCGGGGAGACCGTCCTCGGCGAGGACGTTCACGGTGCCGGGGGTGAACTGCGCCTGGCCGACGGACGCGATGGGGCGCAGTGCGAGGCCGGTGCCGGCGAGTTTGTCGGCGCGGGCGAGGACGTCCGTGTCGCCGATGACGACGACGGGCACGGTGGTGCGGGGATCCGCACAGGCTTTGAGGGTGATCTCGGGGCCGATTCCGCAGGGGTCGCCCATGGTGATGGCGATCGGGGTCATGCGTGTTCTCCTGGTGCGAGGCGGTGTCGGACGAGGTGGGAGAGCCGCAGGAGCAGGGCGTCGTCACCGAAGCCGCCCGCTTTGATCAGCACGGGCAGGGGCAGTCGGCCGGTCAGGGACCCGCGGACGACGCCGGGTTCGGGTTCGTCGACGAGGTCGATGCCGGTGGCGCCGAGGGGGTGGAGGACGGTGGTGGCCGTTTCTCCCCCGGTGACGACGAGTGCGTCGACGGTGTGGTCTTCGGCGAGGGCCTGGACGACCGCCGCCTGAGCGCGGGCGAGCAGGCGGGCGGTCTGCGGCGAGTGGCGTTCATCGGGTGTCTGCAGGGTGAGGACGGGTGCTGTCAGGCTTCGTAGCGCTTGAACGGCCGGGTCCGGATCGGTACCTACGGTGACTCCCTGGACGTCGTCCCTGGTGCGGAGGGCGGCGAGCTGTCTGCGGGTGGCCGGGTTGGTGCTGCCGACCACGACGAGTGGACGCCGGGCCGGGTCGGGAAGTGGCGCAGGGCCGCTTCCGGTGGTGCGTGCACACCTTCGGGCCAGGGCGGCGGCCAGGCCCGGGGAGCCGACCCACAGCACGTCGTCGAGTCGCGGCACCGCTGCCACCACACGGTCGAGGTCGCGGTCCTCGGCGGCGGAGCAGACGATCAGGCCACCGTTCCCGATCAGTTCGGGCAGCTCGTCCGCCCGCTCGGGCTGCGCGAGAGCGGCCTGCGGGAACAGGGTGGCGAGGTCCGAGCACCGCACGGGATGGACGGGGTCGCGGGCGTAGTCGCTCTCGTGCACCGGCACGCCCCGTACGTACTGGACGCCCTTCACCGTCACTCTGCCCTCCGCGGGGAAGGCCGGTGCGAGCACGACGGCCCGCCTCCGCGATCCCACCCAGGCAGCCCGGACCTCTGCCGCGACATGGCCGCGCAGGGTGGAGTCCACCGTCTTGAAGAGCAGCTCGGAGCCGTCGAACAGGCGGGCCGCCCGCTCCGTACGCGACACGGCGGCCGCCTCGTCCAGCACCCGGCTCCCCAGGTCGACCGCGCTCACCCCCGCGGCGTGCCGCGGCACGCTCGCCGGGGCGGACAGCAGGATCCGTGCGTCGTGCCCTGCCTGGCGGAACGGCGCGGCGCCGTCCCCGGCGCTGGTGAGGTCATCCGCCAGGATGGCGATGCCCTGCCGCGCGGCGTTGCGGAATGTCATGCCCCGCCCTCTCCCTCGGCAACTCTTCTCTGTGAACGGATCAATAGTCGTGCAGGCCGAAAGCGCAGGACAAACGATTCGTTCTCACAACACCTGTGAGTAGAGTTCACGCATGCGCTGGGCCGCCCTTCCTCCTCTGAACACGCTGCTGCCCTTCGAGGCGACCGTCCGGCACGCGAGCATGACCGCGGCGGCGCGGGAACTGCATGTCACGCACGGCGCGGTGAGCCGGCAGATCCAGAATCTCGAACGGGCCCTGGGGACCTCGCTGTTCGAACGGCAGACCCGCGCCCTGCGTCCGACCTCTGAGGCCCGCCAGTTGGCGGCCGTCGTCCGGGACGCGCTCGATCAGATCGACGCGGCGGCCCGGCAGATCGCCCACCCCACGCCCATCGGCCCGCTCACCCTCTCCTGCGAGCCCACGCTCCTGATGCGATGGCTCATCCCCCGGCTCCCCGATCTGGCCGTGAACGTGCCGGACGTCGCCCTGCACCTGTCCGCGGGCGGCGGCCCTGTCTTCTTCGAGCGGGACGGCATCGACCTCGCGATCCGCCGGGACGACTTCCCGTTCCCCGAGCAGACGCCCCGGACGCGCCTGTTCGCAGAACGCATCGGACCCGTGTGCCGTCCCGATCTCGCACCCCTGCTGACCGGCCCGGACGGCGCGGCACAGATACCCCTGCTGCACACCGGCACACGGCCACAGGCCTGGGACGACTGGCGGCGTATCACCGGCAGGCGGACAGAGCCCGCCTCCCAGCAGACCCTGGAGCACTTCTACCTGACTCTCCAGGCCGCCACGGCCGGCGTCGGGGTCGCCATCGCCCCGTACGCCGTCGCCCACGACGACCTGGAGCGAGGGCAGCTCGTCGCACCCTTCGGATTCGTCCCCGACGGCACCAGCTACCACCTCCTCAGCCGTCGTTCACCCGAAGAAGACGGACGCGTCCGCGCCCTGACGGCATGGTTGCTGGCCCGGACCAGCCGGCTCGAGACCGACTCCGAACCGGCGTGACCCCTCAGCTGCCGGACCCGCACCCCGTGAATTTGCCGGAACGGCAACACTGATCGCGCCGCGCCGCCGCCGCGCCCCATGATCGATGGGTAGCCGCCGACCAGCCGCGAACCGAGGAGAAGTCGCCCATGCGATCCGAGCCGACCTCAGCACTCCGCCACCGCATCGTCGAGGCCCCCGCGGGTCGCCTGCATCTGGCCGAGCAGGGCACCGGCCCGCTGGTCCTGCTGGTCCACGGCTTCCCCGAGTCCTGGTACTCCTGGCGCCGCCAGCTCCCGGCCCTCGCCGCGGCCGGCTTCCGTGCCGTGGCCATCGACGTACGCGGCTACGGCCGCTCCTCCAAGCCGGCCGCGACCGGCGCCTACCGCATGCTCGACCTGGTGGCCGACAACGTCGCCGTCGTACGCGCCCTCGGCGAGGAGTCCGCGGTGGTCGTCGGCCACGACTGGGGCTCCAACATCGCCGCCGCGTCCGCCCTGCTCCACCCCGAGGTCTTCCGCGCGGCCGGCCTGCTGAGCGTGCCGTACGCACCGCCCGGCGGCCCCCGTCCCACGGACGTCTTCGACCACATCGGCGGCCCCGACCAGGAGTTCTACGTCTCCTACTTCCAGGAGCCCGGCCGCGCCGAGTCGGAGATCGAGCCCGATGTGCGGGGCTGGCTCGCGGGCTTCTACGCGGCCCTGTCCGCCGACACCATGCCGGCCGAGGGCGAACCCGACCCGCACTTCGTCGCCCCGGGCGGGCAGTTGCGCGACCGCTTCCCCGACGGTCCGCTCCCCGCGTGGCTGAGCGAGGAGGAACTCGACGTCTATGCCGCGGAGTTCGAACGCACGGGCCTCACCGGCGCACTCAACCGCTACCGCAACATGGACCGGGACTGGGAAGACCTCGCCCCCCACAGCGGAGCGGCGATCAAGCAGCCGTCCCTGTTCATCGGCGGCACCCTGGACGCCTCCACCACCTGGATGTCCGATGCCATCGACGCCTTCCCCGCCACTCTCCCCGCACTGTCCGCGTCCCATCTCCTGGACGGCTGCGGCCACTGGATCCAGCAGGAGCGCCCCGACGAGGTCAACCGCCTCCTGACCGACTGGCTCGCCACCCTCGAGCACTGAGCCGGGCCGTCCGGGTTCCGCGGGCTCGTTCGCGCAGACGGGCAGCCGGCCGCCGGACCAGGCCGGACACAGCCTGGGATGATGGCTTCATGCGCGCGGCCCGGCTCCTCTCCCTCCTTCTGCTGTTGCAGAACCGGGGGCGGCTCACGGCCGGTGAGCTCGCCGAGGAGCTGGGGGTCTCGGTCCGGACCGTCTACCGGGACATCGACTCACTGAGCGGCGCGGGCATCCCGGTCTACGGGGACTCCGGGCATCACGGCGGATACGAGCTGCTCGGCGGTTACCGGACCCGGCTCACCGGGCTGCACGCCGAAGAGGCCGAGTCCCTGTTCCTGGCCGGGCTGCCCGGCGCGGCGGACGATCTGGGACTGGGCGAGGTGCTGGCGGCGGCGCAGCTGAAGCTGACCGCGGCGCTGCCGGCCCCGCTCCGGGACCGGTCCGGCCGGGTCCGTGAACGCTTCCACCTCGACGCGCTCGGCTGGTACCGGGAGCAGGACTCCCCGCCCGCTCTCGTGGCGCTCGCCCACGCCGTGTGGAACCAGCGGCGCATCCGGGTGCGCTACCGCCGCTGGGCCGAGCCGCAGGAAGTCGAGCGCGAGCTCGACCCCTACGGCCTGGTCCTCAAGGCGGGCGTCTGGTACCTCGTGGCGGCGACGCACGACGCGGTGCGCACCTACCGGGTGTCGTCGATCCTCCGCCTGGACGTCGGAGAGGACGGCTTCGAGCGCCCCGACGGCTTCGATCTGGCCGCTCACTGGCAGGACTACCTCCACGCCTACGACGCCCGCAGACTGCGCCTTCAGGCTTCCGTCCGGATCGCTCCGGCGCTGCTGTCCGCGCTGCCGGACCGACTGGACGCGGCGCTGGTCCGCGCCGTCGAGGCGTCGGCGGGACCGCCGGAGGCCGACGGCTGGGTGACCGCGACCGTACCGGTGGAATCGGTCGAGTCTGCGCTGCCGACGCTGCTGTCGCTGGGGCCGGACATCGAGGTGCTGGCCCCCGAGGAACTGCGCCGCGCGCTCGCGGCGACAGCGGCGGCGATGCTCGACCGGTACCGCCCGGCGGACACCTCGGGCCGGTGCGCGGCCGGTGACCTCAGCAGCAGTCCCGCGGACAGCGTGGCCAGCAGAGAGAGCGCGGCGAGTACCGCGAAGCCGTAGCGCGTGTCGGTGTGGTCGGTGACCGTCGCGACCAGGAACATCACCCCGACCGTGGCCGCCAGACCGCCGCCGTTCGCCAGCCCGAAGACTCTGCCCACCGAGGCGTCGTCGGCCGAGGTCATCAGCATGGTCCGCGAGGCGATCCGGGCCTGCCCGAAGACGAACGCGCCCAGGGGTACGCCGATCAGATAGCCGGCGATCCCGAACTGGCTCTGCAACAGCAGGCCGGCATCGCAGAGCAGGAAGCCCACGACGGCGACGCGAAGGTCGGGCCAGTGCCTGCCGACGATCCGGTAGGCACCGGTCGCCGCCAGGAAGCCAAAACTCCCCAGGGCGTCGACGGCGCCGAACGTCCCGGCCCCCAGGTGGAGTTCGCCGATGACGGCGGTGGGCAGCAGGGCGTTGAAGACCGTGACGACCACGCTCCCCTGGGCGTAGAGCAGGATGAAGTGACGCATCCGCAGCGGCACCCGTGGCCCGGTCGGGACCGGTGCCGGCCCGCCGTCCGGGGTGGCCGTCGGCACCCGGTTCGGGCGACGCCCCACCGCGGCGACGCAGAGCGCCGACACGACGAAGGTCCCGGCGTTGAACACCAGCAGCGGCAGGGCGCCGAAGGCCTGTACGGACAGCCCGCCGATCGTCGCCGACAGCAGCATCCCCGCCTGGGTCCCCATCTCGTAGCGGGCGTTGAACCGTCGCAGCCGGTCCGCCGCGACCCTTTCCTTGATCAGCGCGGAACTCGCCGGAAAGAACAGGGCGCCGACCACGGCGAGCGTCAGATTGGCGCCGTAGACACCGGGCCCCGGGGAGCCCCCGCACACCAGCCACAGCGGCAGCCCGAGGGCCAGCGCCGCACTGGTGACATCGCAGCCGATCCACAGCGCCCGCCGGTCGAAGCGGTCGGCCAGCCGTCCGAAGAGCGGCGAGAGCAGCGCCTGCGGCCCGGCGACGGCGATGAAGAGCCAGCCGACGGCCATCATGGTCCGCTGCTCCCTGATCAGGAGCAGTGCGCCCGCGATGAGTTGGACGTTGTTGCCGAGAGCGGTCGCGAAGGCAGCGGGCACGAGCAGCCGTTCGGCCCGTTGGGAGGGGTGACTGAGGAGCATCGCACCAGTGTCCGGAGCTTCACTGACATCTCCTGTCAGTGAAGCTCGCACATGTTCCCGCACGGCCCGCGTTTCTCGCCCCGGCCCGCTGACCTGCGCGTCCCGGCCGCCAACTCGTCACATTCCGACGAAACTCACCGTCTCCGCCAGATCCGCCCGCCCGGTGCGCAGCCGTGCCACGCCCTCCTTCTCGAAGCCCACCGAGACGCCGCAGAACAGCACGAGTCCGTCGTCGGCCCCGACCACCTCACCGACGGTCTCGCGGTACATGGTCCACATCACCTGGGGGCAGCTGTGCAGGCCTTCCGCCCTCAGCAACAGCATCACCGTCTGTACGTACATCCCCGCGTCCGCCCACTGTCCCGGGCCCATGGTCCGGTCGAGGTAGCAGAACAGCACGACCGGCGCCCCGAACGCGCCGCAGTTCAGGGCGGCGATCTTCGCGGGTCGGTCGGGGTCGTCCCGCTCGATGCCCAGGGCCCGGTACCTCTGGGCGGCAGCGGCGGAGAAGCGGTCCGCGTACGGGGAGGTCAGTTCGGGCGGGTACATCGGGTACTCGCGCTCGTCGCCCGGGTCTCCCGCCACGGCCCTGGCCGCCGCGCGTCTCTTCAACTCGGCCAGCGGCTCGCCGGCAACGACATAGGCACGCCACGGCTGGAGATTGCCGCTCGACGGAGTGCGCGCCGCCGCGGTCAGCACGCGTTCGAGAACGTCTCGGGGCACCGGTTCGTCGCTGAACGCCCGCACGGCCCGGCGACCGTCCACGGCTTCGTACACATCCACGTGGTTCCCTTCCTCTCTACGTCCCTATGCGGAGGGCCCGCTCAGGTACTGGTGGGCGAGTTCCCGCAGTCGGGGCCCGGAGAAGCTCCGGCCGTGGCCCGGGTGGGCGGTCGACAGGTCCAGTTCGGCAAGGCGCGCGAGGCTGCGCCGGTAGTCCGACGGGGCGGATTCGGGGAGGTCGTCGATGAGGTGGCCGTTGTAGACGACGTCGCCGGTGAACAGCGCCCCGGTGCGTTCTTCGAGCAGGGCGATGCAGCCGGGGGTGTGTCCGGGCAGGTGCAGGACGGTCAGGGCGCGCCCGCCGAGGTCGATGGTGTCCCCGTCCTCGAGAACACGGTGCACCGTGAGTGGCTCCACGCGGTAGGCAGTCGGGTCGTAGCCGGGGTGGGGAAGCGCGTCGATCAGCAGCGCCGGCAGGTCTTCTCCCCCTGCCTCCACACCGAGTTTCCTGTAGAGCTCGGGACCGTGAAGGCTGGACGGCACGCCCTGTGCCAGCAACTCTTGGGCGGCCTTGTGGGCCGCGCGTTCCGTGAACTCGTGTGCTCCGCCGACGTGGTCCAGGTGTGCGTGGGTGAGGACGACCAGAGGGTCCCGCTCGAACATCTTCGGGATGTGGCGGCGCAGGGAGGCGACGCCCAGGCCCGCGTCCACGACGAGGTCGCGGTCCGTTCCGCGCAGCCACCAGAGGTTGGCCCGCACCAGTTTGTCGACGTGCGGCTCGGTGATGCGCACGAGGCCGTCGTCCAGCTCCTCCAGCTCGTACCAGCTGTGAGCCTGCGTCAGAGTCATCGGCCTTCTCCCGGCCGGAGCGGTGGTCATGGTGGTGATCCCACCCGGCGAACCGGCCGCGGTGCGAGACATTTAGTCTGGGCCGAATGTTGCTGCTGCGGCTCGACCTGGACGACCTCGCCTCGGTCCGCTTCGCGTGTTCCCCGCTGCAGGAGACCGTGTTGAGCCTGCGCGCGTGGCAGAACCCGGTCCGGTATGCCGAGCATCGGCCCTTGCTGCGCCAGGGCGCCCCGCTGCTGCGGCGACTCGACTGGCCCCTGCTGCGGTCCCTGGTCGGGCCGCGCCGGCGCATCGCCGACTTCCTGACCCCTCATCCCGGCGGCCCGACTCCCGATGTCGACGGCGAGTTCGCGGCACTGCGGGCCACGCCCGCCGAGCGTGTGACGGCCGAACTGCTCCAGGCCGCCAGTGGTACGGAGCTGTGCGCCGGACTCGTCGAGGCGTACCGGGATCCCCCGGCCCTGCTCGCGCGCATCGCCGACGCCCTGTACGCCTACTGGGCGCTCGTGGTCGCGCCGCACTGGCCGCGCATGCAGGCGGTTCTGCGGTCCGACATCCTGCACCGGGCGCGGCGGCTGGCCGACGGCGGCGCCGCGGCGCTGTTCCCCGACATCCACCCGGGCCTGCGCTGGCAGGCAGGCACGCTCACCGTGGACACGCTCCGCGACGAACGGCGTGACCTGGCGGTGGACGGCCGCGGCGTGACGTTCACCCCGTCTCTGTTCTGCGACCGTGCCAGCACACTCCTCAACCCCGCGCTGGCGCCCAGGATCGCGTACCCCGCGCGGGGCCGCGCCACGGTCTGGCACCCGCACGCCGTGGCCCCGCCGAAGGCCCTGGCCGATCTGCTCGGCAGCACCCGGGCCCTGCTCCTGACCCAGCTCGCGGAGCCGGCGAGCACCACCGACCTGGCCCACCGGTTGGAGCTCAGCCCCGGCACGGTGAGCCAGCATCTGGGGGTCCTGCGCCGGGCGGGACTGGTCACCCGGGCCCGGCACGGGCACCTCGTGCTGTACCTGCGCAGCCCGCTCGGCGACCGTCTGGCGGCATGAACCGGTCACGTCGCCACCGGGAAATTCCGCCGTCGCGGACGTTTCGCAGGTCATGGTCGACGACCGTGCCACCGCACACCTGAACGCTGCACCCGGGAATCGGTCATCGCTGTCTGCAAGGGCGGGAACCGCAGGATGGCCACCGGCCAACCATGGGTACACATCGAAAGGCCGGGCTTTGGAGCAAAGGCATCGGCGCACGAGCAGCAGTCCGCCCTTCGCGCACCGTTTCCTCAAGGAGCGCATCCTCATGCTCACCGCGAGCACGGGCGGTGTCCCTCGACGTGCCTGACACTCTTCTGCCCCTGGAGGCCTCATGGCCGAGTTCCTGGAACCCACCGCTCGAGACCAGTTGCCGGGCGCCCCGACGATCATCGAGCAGGGCGCGTCGGTCCTCGCCGCAGTGGGTCGGATGAGCATCCCTGATGCCACCGACGTCCTGTGCGCGGCCGCAGCGCGAACCGGCATCAAGGTGGCCCACGTGGCCCAACTCCTCGTGGACTGGGAAAGAACCGGAAGGCTCAGCAGAGACCTGCGCACAGCGATACGGCACTCCCTGCCCTCATTCCCCCTCGCCCCCTGACCTCGCCGGCAAGCCCAGCTCCCCAGCTCTCGGCTCGGCCTTGGCGAGGTCGAGCCGCCGTGTTCTTGTGCCTCAAGGCCCCCACCGGGCCCGGGAACAGGCTGAGGGACACCCGCGGAGCCTGAAGCGGCGTCACACCTCCTCGTCCGCAGTATGAGATGACCTTCCAGGATGCGGCGAAGATCTGGCACCATGCCCCGCATGCAGCAGCAGCTGATTATCAGCGGCAGCGTGCCGGCATCGAGCCCTCGGGAGTAACCCTCCCCGGCTCAGCGCCCGCACGCAGACCTCTCGCGCCTCGCGAGGGGTCTTTTTCGTTTCCCGGCCCCACAACGGCCCCACCACGGCCCCCTCGGACAAGGACCACCACCCATGGAACACGCCCGCCTCACCGTCACGCTGCGCCCCGGCCACGGGACGCTCGCACGTCTCGCGTCCACCCTCAACAACCACCACGTGCTCGACCTCGCGTACGCCACCTCGTCCCCGCTCTCGGCCACCGCCGTCGTCCGCCTGCCGCGGCCGGACGCCCCGCGCGCGCAGCACAAGCTGCGCCGGCTCGTCGACGTGATCGACGTGTCGCTCGACGATCCCGCCTCCACCGGCACCTCCCACCCCTCAACAGGTGCCGTCCGTACCTGAGCGGGGCCCCGCACTCACCAGACCTTCACACTTCATGGCTGCTGAGCGAGGAGCGGAGGGGAACCCGGTCGACGTTGCCGAGCGGAGGGATGTCGCCGTGATCGCCGTCGCCGTGTCGCTTCTGCCCGTCCTGGGCCTGCTGCTGTTCCTGATGGACCGCATCGAGGAAAGGTTCCTGGGCAGGCCACCGCGGGCGCCTCGCCATTCCCGTGACCGTCATCTGCGGCTCGTCCACGACGCGGGCAGCCGGCCGTCCGGCGTACGTGATCAGTCCGGGCGTGCCGCCCGGCTCGTCGATGCGGCCTGAGCCCGTGGGCGGGCGCGCCACCAGCGGGATCCCGGCGGCGTACGGAGGACGCCTGACGGTCTCCGATCGATTGGGCGCGGGCGAGGTGGATACCCGGCGACCATGGTGAAGCTGCATCTGCCGGGGCGGAACGCTCATCACGGCAGCGACGAGGACCAGAAGCACGAGCCGACTGCCCCCGAGCGGGTCGGGCCCGGCCCCGAAGTGGAGCGCCGGGCCCCCGACGCACCGACGAAACTCCCCAAGCGCGCGTGGCGTGGCGTGCTCAAAGGCTCGCTGCGGGAGTTCAAGGACGACGAGCTGGCGGACCGCGCGGCCGCGCTGACCTACTACGGGGTGCTGTCGCTGTTCCCGGCGCTGCTGGTGCTGGTGTCGCTGCTGGGCATCGCGGGCCGGTCCGCGACGGACTCGGTGCTGGCCGACATCAAGAAGTTCGCGCCGGGCTCGGCCAGGGACATCATCGCCCAAGCCGTGGAGCAGTTGCAGGACAACGCAGGCCTGGGCTCCGTCATGGCTGTCGTCGGCCTCGTGCTGGCCGTGTGGTCGGCGTCCGGCTACGTGGGGGCGTTCATCCGCGCAGCGAACGCCGTCTACGACATACCGGAGGGCCGCCCGGTGTGGAAGATCCTGCCGGTGCGGATCGGTGTGACGGTGGTGCTGATGGTGCTGGCGGTGATCAGTGCGCTCATCGTGGTCTTCACGGGCAGCCTGGCCAGGGAGGCCGGGAAGGCGCTCGGCATCGGGGACACCGCCCTGACGGTGTGGTCGATCGCCAAGTGGCCGGTCCTGGTCGTCCTCGTCACGATGATGATCGCGATCCTGTACTGGGCCACCCCCAACGCCGAGGTGAAGGGCTTCCGGTGGATCACCCCGGGCAGCTTCCTCGCCATCGTCGCCTGGCTGATCGCCTCCGCCGGCTTCGCGTTCTACGTGGCCGACGTCGGCTCGTACAACAAGACTTACGGCACCATGGCCGGCGTCATCGTCTTCCTCCTCTGGCTGTGGATCAGCAATCTGGTGATCCTGCTGGGCTTGGAGTTCGACGCCGAGACCGTACGCCAACGGGCCGTCGCCGGCGGACACCCGGCCGAGGCCGAGCCCTACACACAGCCTCGCGACACCCGGACGTGGACCGAGGAGGATCGGCGCCGCCTCGGTGACGTGTGACGGGTGCAGCGGCACACCTGACGGCGGCGGCCGCCCCTCTCGACGTTCGACATCCCGAACGGCATTCGAATCACCGTGCGGACGTTGGTATGCTCCGGCACCCCGTCGCGCCCCGGAGAGAGGGAGGATGCCGCGTTGGCCACGGTCATGGACGACGATCCGTCCGTCGAGTTCCATGCCTTCTTCGAGCGGCATCACGCCGAACTGGCCCGCTTTGCCCGCCTGTTGACCGGCGAGACCGAGGCCGGGGACGATCTCGCGGCGGATGCGCTGCTCGCCCTGTGGCATCGCTGGGACCGGGTCCGGGCCACAGCGCACCCGGTGGCGTACGCGCGCGGCGTCGTCGCGCATCTGGCCCGCAGCCGACTGCGCGGCACGATCCGCGAGCGGCGTCGGGTGGCCCTGTTCTGGGCTGGCCGCTCCCACCACACGGACGGCCCGGACGTGCCGGCCGTCCTCGACCTCCAGGACGCGCTGCGCGCCCTGCCGTTCCGCAAGCGGGCCTGCGTCGTCCTCCGCCACGCCTTCGACCTGTCGGAGAAGGACACCGCGCTCGCCCTCGGCATCTCGGTGGGTACCGTGAAGAGCCAGACGTCCAAGGGCATGGCCGAGTTGAAGCGCCTGCTCGGAGAGGACAGGGCGACGGCCCTGACACCAACGCGCATGCGGACGGCCGGTGCGATGGCGGAAGGGGGCCCGCGATGAACGACGACCTGCGGCGCAGGCTGCGCGATGCCGCCGGCGCGCACGAGCCCGACCGCCGGCGGATGCTGGCCCGGATCGAGCGCGGCATGTCCACCGCCCGGGCCACGCGCGGCCTGCCTGCAGCACCGCGGCGGCCCCTCACCGGCTGGGCACGGGTCGTCGGGGTGACGGCCGGGGTCGCCGGGGTGCTCGTCGCGGGCGGGTTCGCCGTGGGTGCCGTGCTGCACCCGGACGACGGAACCCGACAGATCGTCTCGGTGTCCCCTTCAACCACGTCGCCCTACGACACCGCGTCGCGCACCCCGCACCCTGCTCCGCCCTCCCCCGCGTCTCCCTCCGCATCCGCATCCGCCTCGCCTCCGCGCAAGGCCCCGGCATCCGCTTCCGCGACGGCACCGCACCGCGCCCCATCACTGCCCGCCAAGTCCCCGGCGCCGCCTCCCGCCGCGGCAGCCGATGCGGAGCTGTGGTCGGACGGGTCCGTCGACCCGGGCTCCCACACGTATTGGGCCCAGAGCAACGTCACGTTCAAGGCACGGAAGGAGCTCTCCGCACTGACCGTGGAGCTGCGCGTCGCGCAGACCGGTGACGTCGCCGACACCGGCAACTGGCGTTCCCTGCCCGCCGACGACTTCACGGCATCGGTCGCCGAACGGGACGGTTTCCTCGTCTACCAGTGGGTGCTGAAGCCCGGCCGGACCGTGCCTGCCGGGGAGCATGTCTTCGCCGGTCAGTACGACCACGCGACGGGCGCGCGGGACGCCGGCGGGGACTCGTACTCCGTCACCGGCCGCACGATCACGGGTCAACAGGCCGCGTCGAGTGGGGACTTCGCCTGAGCCCTGAGTCGTACGTCCGGGAAGAAGTGTGGTGCGGGCGGCAACCTTCCCGCCCTCGGCGGCAACCAAGGGGCATGAACAAGGAAACCTCACCCCCCGCACGCCACCGCCGTCGCGTCACCAAAGGCCGCGCGATCACCGCAGGTGCCGCCGCGCTCGGACTGACCGGCGGCGTCCTCTTCGCGAGCGGCATGTTCAGCCCCGCGGGGGCCGCCTCCAACTGGCCCGAGGCGAAGGGCCGGCAGTCCGTCTCCTCCACCATCTCCGTGTCCGGCACCCTCGACGGTGGCTACAAGCGCTACTACGGCGCCGGTGAACTCGGCGGCGACGGCCAGGAGGAAGGCCAGGACCCGATCTTCAAGCTCAAGGACGGCGCCGTCCTCAAGAACGTCATCATCGGCTCCCCCGCCGCCGACGGTGTGCACTGCGAGGGCAGTTGCACCCTGCAGAACGTCTGGTCGGAGGACGTCGGCGAGGACGCCGCCACCTTCAAGGGGAAGTCCGCGTCCGCGGTCTACACCGTGTACGGCGGTGGTGCCAGAAGCGCGGCCGACAAGACCTTCCAGTTCAACGGCGCCGGCAAGCTCGTCGTGACCAAGTTCCACCTGGAGAACTTCGGCAAGCTGGTCCGCTCCTGCGGCAACTGCTCGACCCAGTACAAGCGCACGATCCTCGTGAACGACGTGGACATCACCGCGCCGGGCAAGTCGATCGTCGGTGTCAACACCAACTACGGGGACACGGCGGCGCTGCGCAATATCCGTATCCACGGCGACAGCAGCCGCAAGATCAAGCCCTGCGTGCGCTACCAAGGCAACAACACCGGCGCCGAACCCAAGGAAACCGGCAGCGGGCCGGACGGCACATCCTGCCGCTACACGGCATCGGACCTCACCTACAACTGATCACCACCTTCGCTGCCCGACAGGGAACCCAACGCGCGGCAAGGGCCTGACGCCGACAAACCCACCTCGGCACCAGGCCCTTCGCCGTCCCGCACCCGGCCGTGTTCGACCGGGCCGGCCTCCGGGAAGGCTCACGCCACGAACTGCTTCAGGAACAGCCCCGCACGTGCTGGGTGGCGAATGCAAGGGACTGCCGAAAGAGATCCTCGACGGCCATTTCCGTCAGCCCGTACCAGCCGTGATCGGCGTGCGGCACCAGCCTCAGCTCCACGGGCGCGCCGGCCTCCCGCAACGCACGGCCCAGCTCCCGACTGTGGTCAGCGTGCACCATCGAATCGTCCTCACCGTGCAGAAGCAGGAAGGGCGGCGCACCGGCCCCGACCTGGTGCACCGGGCTCGCCGAGCGCGCAAGGCGAGGCACGCGTACGGGAGCGTCCCCGAGCAGTCGCGCCTCCATCGTGTCGGACGCTGACGGGTCGAACGGCGGCCGCGGGGCCGTGAGATCGGCCGGCCCGTACCAGATGACGGCCGCAGCGGGGCGCGGCCGGTCATGGGTGAGCGCGAGCAGAGACGCGAGATGCCCTCCGGCGGACTCCCCCCAGACCACAGTTCGCCCCGGATCGATGCCGAGCTCTTCGCCACGCAGCGTCAGCCAACGCAGAGCGGTCCGCAGGTCGTCCAGGGGTGCGGGGAACGTCGCCTCGCCGCTGAGCCGGTAGTCGACGCAGGCCACGGCGAAGCCGACCCGTGCGAGGCGCTCGAAGGGACCGGGGTCCCATGAGCGCGTATGCAGCCCCATGTCGTCACGCCGCCCCCGCCGCCAGGCCCCACCATGAACGAACAGAACGACAGGGGCCGGCCGGCCCTCGGCGGACGGCCCGGGCAACCACAGATCGAGCTCCAACGGACGCCCACCGTCGACGTGCCCGTAGGGGACGCCGCGAACCATCCGCACACCGTCCGCCCGCTGCGCGAAAGGTGGCAGCGCGGCGGTGTCGGGATGCGGCGCGGGGATCAGGTCGAGCAGCTCGCGCGAGGTCATGCGCTGGTCCCCCACTCATGCCCCGGCAGAAAGCGCACGTCGAACTGCTGCGACACCGAGGCGAACCGCTCCGGCTCCGGTACGTACGGCGTGGCAGGCAGCCCGTGGGCTTCGGCCTCGGTGCCGAGGGTCTCGAAGAACCGCTCGAAGGTGCCACCGGGACCCGCGGCGACGCCGACGATCCGGGAGTGGTGGCGCTCGATGCGATAGGCGTGCGGACAGTTCTTCGGTACGAAGCCGAAGTCGCCCGGCGTGAGCAGCCGTTCGGTCTGCCGGCCCTCGGTGTCCTCGACGAAGAGCCGGACGGCGCCCTGGGTCACGTAGAAGACCTCGTAGGTGTCCGCGTGCAGGTGCGCGGGGATGATGTCGCCCTTGGGGCCCTCGACGGTGAAGAAGTTGAAAGCGTTCTCGGTCTGCTCCCCGCCCGCGTACACGGTGATCAGGTCACCGAACAGGTGGGCGCGATCGCCTTCGCCCTTCTCGATCACGTAGGGCCTGCTCGGGTCGGCGGGGATGTGGGAGGTGCCGCGATATCGCGACGCGAACTCCATGGTCATGACTACCGCCCTCTCCATGTCAGCCTGCCTGACACTCCACATGTCAGGTACCCTGACACGAGAGACTGCGGCCCGGCAAGCGGCCGCCCACCTCCGGCCCCACCGCATGCGAGGAAAGAATGTGACCGAGAACCGACGTGACCTGCCGCAACTCCTGAACGACGCCCGGCGCTGGTTCGAGGAAGGTCTCCTCGCGGCCCTGGCGGCGGACGGGGTCCCTCCGGTCACCCCGACCCAGGTGCAGCTCTTCGCCGCGCTCGACGAAGACGGCACCACCGTCTCGGAGCTGGCCCGACGCATGGGCGTCACCCGGCAGACCGCCCACCAGGCCGTACGCGCCCTGGTCGACGCCGGCCTCCTGGAACAGGCGCCCGCCCCCACGTCGGGACGACAGCGCCCGATCCGGCGCACCCCTCAAGGAAAGAGCGCCCACGAGCGCGCCCGCCACGCCCTCGACCACCTCGAGACGACCTTGGCCGACCGGATCGGCTCCGCCCCGATGACGGCGCTGCGGTCCGCGCTGGAAGCCCCCTGGGGCGAGCCACCGGCGGGACCGGCTCGTCGCGGTTGAGCCACACATCGGCTCCGCCGGTGGTGCTGTCATCATCGCGGGATGACCCTGGAGCAGCTACTACCAGCAGGATGGACCCTGGACGAGATCCGGGAGATCTCCGGCGATCGGAAAGCCGAGCCCCTCACCACAGATCGAGTCGTGACCTGGCTGGACCGACCGGAAGGAAATGAACAACGGCTGCGCCCTCAGATCGTCTTGGGGTTCCAGGGACTGTGCCTGGTGAAGCCGGTGGACGACGAGGACTGGTACATGGGCCACCTGGAGGACGATGGCAGCGTCTGCTGCTGGAGCGCCTACAGCGATCTGTACGAAGCGCTGCGCGGCCTCTGACATCACAGGGGCCGCCGGCCCCAGGCCGGCACGGCAAGACCCCATCCATTCAGCCCGATTCACGGCAGCGCAAGTGAGACTCAAGCCGGCAGCCGTTCGCGGCTGGAGAAGTGATGCGCGGCCGACACCGACAGGGCATCACCTGGCCATCGACAGTGCCCGACCGTCGGTTGGGCCCCGGACGAATCTCCGAGCCACCCCCAGACAGGCCGGGGATGCAACCATTCCCTTCAGAGCTGGAACCCCCGAAAGCCGACCGCGCACGAGAGAACCTAGCCGACGCGCGTGCAGCTGTCAGACCACGTCGTCAAGGAGTCCGAGGCCTTCCGGGAACCCTTCCAGAAACTCCCGCCGCGCCGGGTCGGACTCGCGGTCGGCCATCGTCTCCAGGAGGTCGACGAACTCGCTCCGCTGACCACTCGACAGCTTGCTGACCAGGTGCCCTACACCCTCCAGGACCTTGACCGCGTCGTCCGGATCCATCTGCTCGTCCTCACAGCCCTCGATGAACCACAGGACATCGACCAGGGCCTCGGTGACGGCGTGGGTCAGAGACGTGTACTCGGACGACAAGGCAGGCTCCAGGCGGGTCACGGCGATACGGTCCGGCCATCGCACCACACACCACTGACATCACGTGCAGGCCCCTGCGCCGTCGGAGGACGCTCAACACGTCCATCGACTGCCGCGTTGCGCAGCCGATGCGCGTTCCCCCACATCGCGCCGTCCGGACCACTCTCCGCCGCCCCTCTGCTGCATGAACGGGCTATCTCGTCAGCCCTGCCAACCAGGGATGTCCGGGATGTATGCGGGTCAGCCAGCGGCCGAGCAGATCGCGGCGATCCTGGCTCAGCAGCGGCAGAACCTCGTCGAAGTCGGATTGGTCCTTGGATCGCGGTGACTTCGCTTTGAACAGCAGCACCAGCTCCGGCACCAGATAGGGAATGCCGTCCGCGTTCCACTCGATGATCGCGTCGTAGGGCAAGCGAAGGCTGTCGTCCCGGCGGCAGATCCATGTTCCGCCGTCGTGCGGTTCTCGGAAGACGTCGAAGAGGAATTGGTTGGTCGCCGGATCTCGCGCCCAGGTCTGATGCGTGGCCGCCAGTGTCTCGGTGTCTGCGCGTGTCCAGATTCGCCCCGAGCCCACCGCGTCAAACACGCACTCAGGGAAGAGATCCCGAACTTGCGCGAACCCCGCCGCCGGCACCGCGATCTCCAGATCGCCGTGGGGCCGCGACTGCCCTCCACGGAACAGATCCAGTGCCCATCCCGCCACGACGCACCAGGGAAGGCCGAGGCCGGCCAGTCGTTCTGCGACCTGTTCCGGTCGCCAGGCCTCCGCCCATCGGGCTTCCAGTTCGTCCGGGCCCAGGATGGTGCCGCAGGGTGGCAGGGAGTTGGCCATCCATCCAACGTAGCGTCAGGAGACCACGTGCGTGGCGTAGACGGAGTGCGACGATCCGCACCCTCGTGGCAGCGACCGGACCCTCACTTCGCGGGGCGAAGGACGGGATCGATGTGTGACAGGCTCTCGTGCAGGCGACGGGCTCCGCGGGCTACACGATCGTCGGCGTCGCCCGACAGCTCCTCACTGAGTCGCAGCCCCTCGTCCAGGTCGTTCCAGAAGATGCTGAAGACATCGACGACCGCGGTGTGGATCCAGTCGGCGTGGTTGTCGTCGGCGACCGCCAGGGCTGACGCGACAATCGCCAGCCCGGTCTTGTCCTTTCGCCGAAGCAGAGCCTCCGCGGTCCGTCTGGTGACGTAGGTGTCACCGGTATCGAGCACGAGCTCCAGCAGGGGGTCCACGGCCTCCGGCATCTCGGCGAGACCTGCCAGGCCGTGACCGGCATCCGCCCGGTCACGCCAGTCGTCGCTACGCCCGAGTTCGCGCAGGGTCACCACGACCGCGCGGCGCAGGTCAACGTCCACGGATTCGCCAACCCCTCCCAGAAGTCGCGTCAACGTATCACCGCGACGCCCGGCCGAATGCCCACGCCGAGCCTGCGGTCCGCCCCTGCCCCGATCAGAGGCCCGGCGGTGGTGTCAGGTCGTAGCGTGCGATGACGTCGGGCAGCCAGTCGGGGCGGCCGAGTTCGAGGCCGTACTTGGCGGCGAGCTCGGGCAGCGCGTCCGGGGGCGGCGGCTGCTCGTCCTCGAACATCTCGACCACCTCGCGGAAGAAGTGCTCGAATCCGGCGGGGCTGATGATCTCGATCATCCGGGCCGGGACGGACCCCGCGTTCCACATCGTGTGCAGCTCCCCGCGCGGCTTGGTGATGTAGCCGCCGGCGCCCAGGACGACCTCGCGGTCTCCGGACCGGAAGCCGATCTCGCCCTCGGTGACGATCGAGTACTCGTCCTCCCGGGTGTGCAGATGCGGCGGAACCAGGGCGCCGACCGGGAACGGGTGCTCGACGACGGAGACCGCTCCGTCCGTGTCCGCGCCCCACAGCTTGAAGGCGACCCCTATGGAGCCGAGGAAACCCTCGGGCCCCTCCCCCGGGCGGACGACGGTGAGCGGCGGTGCCGGCGATGCAGTCATGTTGATCACCTCGGTGCATTTTGGCGATACACTGGTGTTCTCCTAAAAAGTCTCCGCCGCGGACCCAGAGGTGTCAAGATTTGAGTGAACACCAGCGTTCGACGAAATCGCGTGGATACGAGATGCGCAAACGCGCCGAGGACGTGGACCGGACCCGGCAGCGCATCGTCGAGGCCGCCGTGCACCTGCACGGCACCGCGGGCCCGGGTGCGACGAGCATCGCCGCGATCGCCGAGCGCGCCGGGGTGACGAGGATGACCGTGTACCGGCACTTCCCGGATGACACGGCCCTGTTCGAGGCCTGCTCGGGGCACTGGATGTCGCACCAGAAGCCGCCCCGGCCCGACGAGTGGCGCACGATCGAGGACCCCGTCGAGCGGCTGACGGCCGGACTCACCGACCTCTACCGCTTCTACCGCTCCGGCGAGGCGATGCTGGCCCTGGTCATCCGCGACCAGCACGCCGTGCCCGAGTCGATCCGCCAGGCCCGTGAGGCGATGGCCAGGCAGTACGTCGAGGTGCTGGCCGAGCCGTGGCCGGGCGACGCCGACCCGGTGCGGCGGGCGGTGATCGGCCACGCCACGGCGTTCTCCACCTGGCGCTCGCTGTGCCGGGAGCAGGCACTCACGGACCGCGAAGCGGTCGAGGTCATGGTCGCGCTGGCGGGCGTCGTCGGGGTGGGCGGTTCCGCCGGGTGAGATGCCGCGCCCGTCCGTCCCCCGCCTCGGGCCGGGGCACCCGGGAACCGGCGCTCCGCCTGCAAGGTCCTACGACCTGACAGTGCCGCAGGCAGAAGAGGAGTCCCCGTGCGCTACGTCCCCCGCGCCGACAACACCCCGCTGAAGTTGGCCCTGTTGAAGGCGTGGAACTACCTGTGTCACATGTGCCAGAAGGAAATCGCGGTCGCTCACGCCGAGATCGACCACATCGTGCCCCGCAGCCTCACCGGCCAGGCACTCAAGGATCTCAAGGACCTCTTCGGTCTGAACGACAGCTTCGACCTCGACGACCCCATGAACCTCGCCCCGATCTGCCGACCGTGCAACATGCGGAAGGGAGACGAGACCTTCGATGCCGCGCCGGCTCTGCTGATGCAGCTCAAGAAGGCCCGCCGACACCGCGACCGGGTGATCCGCGACTGCAAGAGCTTCGGCTCTGACACCCGGGTGGCGAGGGATCTCCAGAGTGCCCTCAAGGCAGAGCTGAGTTCCCAGAAGGCCAAGGACGCCTTCCTGGACCACGCTCCAGAGGTCGTGCAGAGGCTCGCGAACCTGGACGCCGACCGGGCGGACTACGTGAAGAACCGCGTCGTCGAGCTCGACGAAGAGCAACTCGAGCCCCATGACAGGCCGATCCGCTCCCTTGCCCTGCACCTCCGCAGCCGAGGCAGGGAGACGGTCTCCGTCCTCGAGGACCTGTGCGGCCACTCGTTGACAGACCTGCTCGCCGAACGGATGACCGACCTGGAGGAGCAGATCTGCGCACGGATACAGGTGGAGTTCCCCTCCGTCGACGACTGGGCCAACACGACCGCCGGCCCACCCGTCATGACGCACCTGGACGTGGGCGTGGACGGCGCCGACTACGAACGGTACGGCCCAGCCGTGGAGTTCACCTTCCAGGGATCCTTCGAGAGCTACCTGACCGCGTCCCTCGTTCAGGACAGCCGTACCGGCGACGGACTGCAGGATCGACAGGGTGAGGCCGAGGCCTCGGGGACCTTCAGCTTCACCTTGGACTGGGCCTTCTCGAGCGAGCCCGGAGACGGTGAGGTGGGCGAATGCACCATCGAGGACTGGGACAGCAGCCTCTACGTCTACTGAATCCGGCCCCGGGCCCTGCCCCTGCCCCTGCCCCTGCTCAGGCCGCGACGAGTTCCCGTTCGCGGTCCGGCGTGTCGGCCTTGGGCGTCTTGTTCGGCAGGGCGAGGCGGAAGACCTTGCGCCACGCGGAGTAGACCTGCTTGGGCAGCGGGCCGGTGACGTACTCCAGCTCGTACTTCTCGAACAGCGCGCGCACCTTGACCGCGACCTCGGCGTACCGGTTGCTCGGCAGGTCGGGGAACAGGTGGTGCTCGATCTGGTGCGACAGGTTGCCGGTCATGAAGTGCATGGCCTTGCTGCCGCTGATGTTGGCCGAGCCCATCATCTGGCGCAGGTACCACTGGCCGCGCGTCTCGCCGTCGATCGACCGGCGCTCGAAGACCTGGACGCCCTCGGGGAAGTGCCCGCACATGATCACCGAGTGGGACCAGAGGTTGCGGACCAGGTTCGCGGTGAACGTGGCGGCGAGCGTGGGGAGGAACGACGGGCCCGACAGCAGCGGGTGGATCACGTAGTCCTTGAGCACCTGCCTGCGGATCTTGCGGCCCACGGCCTTGGCCCGCTCGCGGAACTCCGGGTTCTTGCGGCGGCGCTTGTGCAGGTTCTTGCCGAGCTCCAGGTCGTACGCGGCGATGCCGTACTCGAAGAAGCAGGCGTTGATGAAGTTCCACAGCGGCTGGCCGAGGTGGAACGGGTGCCACTTCTGGTCCTCGTCGACGCGCATGATGCCGTAGCCGAGGTCGTTGTCCTTGCCCATCACGTTCGTGTACGTGTGGTGCAGCTCGTTGTGCGAGTGCTTCCACTGGTCGGCCGGCGAGACGTGATCCCATTCCCAGGTGGTGGAGTGGATCTTCGGGTCCCGCATCCAGTCCCACTGGCCGTGCAGGATGTTGTGCCCGATCTCCATGTTGTCCATGATCTTCGCCACGGACAGTCCCGCGGTACCGATCAGCCAGGCGGGCGGGAAGAACGAGAACAGCAGCACGCCCCTGCTGGCCAGCTCGAGTTTGCGCTGCGCCGAGATGACCTTGCGGATGTAGGCGGCGTCCTTCTCGCCGCGGCCGGCGATCACCTCGTCGCGGATCGCGTCCAGCTCGCGGCCGAGCTCCTCGATCTGCTCCGCGGTCAGGTGGGCGGTGGGGTCGATAGCGGTCAAGGTGTTCCTACCGTTCGATGTCACAGGGGCCCGCGGCCGCGGACACGCAGGTCTGGATGAGGACGCCCGGCTCGCCCTCGGTGATCTCGCCGGTGCGCAGGTCGCGGACGGCTCCCGCCTTGAGCGGCGCCACGCAGCCGAAGCAGATGCCCATGCGGCAGCCGGAGGGCATGAGCACTCCGGCCTCCTCGCCGACGTCCAGCAACGGGGTGGCGCCGTCCGCCTCGACGGTCCTGCCGGTGGCACTGAACGTGACCTCGCCGCCGTCGCCCGCTACGACCATGGCGGGGCGGAAGCGTTCGGTGTGCAGGCGCTCCCGCACCCCGTGCTCGGTCCAGTGCTCCTCGGCGGCGTCGAGCAGGCCCGCGGGGCCGCAGGCCCAGGTCTCGCGCTCGGCCCAGTCCGGTACGAGGGCGTCGAGACGGGCGATGTCGAGGATGCCGTCCGTGTCGGTGTGCACCTCGGTGAGGCGCAGCTTCTTCTCCGCCACGAGGTCGTGCAGTTCCTTGCGGAAGATCACGTCCTGCGGCTGCGGCGCGCTGTGGACCATGACGACGTCGTCGAACGCGGTGTCGCGCAGCATGCCCATCACGGGCGTGATGCCGCTGCCGGCCGTCAGGTAGAGCACCTTGGCGGGCCTGGGCCGCGGCAGCACGAAGTCACCGGTCGCCTGGTCGAGCTGGATCAGCGTGCCCGGTGTCACCCGGCGGACGAGGTGGTTGCTGACCTTGCCGCCCGGGATCGCCTTCACGGTGATCGTGACGCGGCCGTCCTGCCGGTCGGTCGGGGAGGTGAGGGAGTAGGCGCGCCACAGGCGCACCCCGTCGACGTCGACCCCGACGCGCACGTACTGACCGGCCGTGTGGCCGCGCCAGCCCCGTCCCGGCCTGATCACGAGGGTCGCGGCGTCACCCGTCTCGGGGTGCACGGCCTCGATGCGACCCCGCAGGTCGGCGCCCGCGCGCAGCGGGCTGACCAGGTCGAGGTAGTCCGACGGCAGCACCGGCGTCGTGACCATCTCCAGCAGTTTCCACGCCCTGCTGCGGAGGGCTGCACTCGTCATGGCACCAGCTTGCTGCGCCGCGAGGCGTAAAGTCCTGACCGTAGGACGTAAATCTGGTCGGCAGAATTGTTCGCAGGGTACAAAAACGTGAGTCATGCATTCCGGAGGGCCAGTGAGCTGGCCCTGGACGAGAAGACAGTCACCGCGCTGCGGTCCGCGCTGAAGACCACGGCCGACGAGATCGTCCAGGCGATCATCGACGAAGTCCCTTCCTACGCCAACGCGCTTTCGGGCCGCATGGGCGGCACCATCCGCCGGGCCGTCCGGACCGCGCTCGGGCACTACCTGGACCTCGCGAGCGGGAACGCCACGGGCGGCGACGCCGGTGACGCCGCCTACGAGCTGGGCCGCGGCGAGGTGCGCGACGGCCGGTCGATGGACGCCCTGCTCAGCGCCTACCGTGTCGGCGCCCGCGTGGCCTGGCGGTGTCTGGCGGCGGGGGCCGTCCCCGCGGGGCTGCCCGCGGGCGAGGTCGCCAAGTTCGCCGAGCTGACCTTCGCCTACATCGACGAGCTGTCCGCCGCGAGCGCGGCGGGCCACGCGGACGAGCTGGCCGCCCGCGGCAGGGACCAGGAGCGCCACCTGGAGCATCTGGCCCGCGAGCTCCTCGCCGGCGCTCGCCCGGACGTGCTGCTGGCCTCCGTTCAGCAGGCCGGATGGCAGCCTCCGGTCTCGCTCACCGCGGTCCTGCTGCCCGCCGCCCAGGCCCGTCCCGCGTATCGCACGCTCGACCCGAGCACCCTCGTACTCGACGATCTGCCGGACGCCACCGGCGTGCTGCTCGTCCCCGATGCCGACCGATCACGTCTCATGCGGCAGCTGACCGAACGCTCCGTGGTGGTCGGCCCGCCCCGGCCGTGGACGCGCGTGTCCGCCTCCTACGCCCGAGCCGTGCGGGCGCGCTCCCTCTCCCCCGACATTCGCGACACCGAGGAGCACCTGCCCGATCTGGTGCTGAGCGCCGACGTGGACGCGTTCGCGGATCTGCGGGCCCGAGCCCTCGCCCCGTTGCGGGCCCTGCCCGCCGCGACGGCACGGCGGCTTGAGGAGACGTTGCGGGCGTGGCTGCTGCATCAGGGCCGGCGGGACGAGGTGGCGGCGGCGCTGTTCGTCCATCCCCAGACGGTCCGCTACCGGATGCAGCAGCTGCGGTCGCTGTTCCCGGAGCTCGCATCGCCGCAGCGGGTTCTCGAACTGACGCTGGCGGTCGGTCTCCGGGCCGTTTGACGCGGGGGCCGGCTGAGGCGCAATTCGACCGCCCCGTGCAAGGGATGATGGGGGCCGCAACGACGGAACGTGAGGTCAGGAGATCGCATGGCGAAGCAGGTTCACCGGCCTCGTGAGGACGCGGAGTTCGATTTCATCCTCGGGATGAGCAAGGTTCCCGTCCTCGCCTACTTCACCGGGACCTGGCCCAAGGCGATCGAACCCTGCCGGGAGATGGACCTCGTCGTGGGTGACATCGCCGACGCGTACGCGGGCCGCCTGACGGCCGTACGCGCCGACATCACGCGCTGTCCGTCCGCGACCCGGCGATACGAGGTCACCGGGGCACCGTCCTGCGTCCTGCTGAAGGCGGGAGAGGCGGTGGCGCACGCCACGGGCCCCATGACCGTAGCCGAGGTACGGAGCCTCCTGGACGGCCACCTCTGAGGTGTGAGGTCAGGCAGGGGTAGCGAGCGGAGGGTGCTCGAGCACGCTGGGCTTGTACTCGACCAGCTGGATGCGGCCGTCGAAGGTGCGGTGCTCGGTCATCTCGAGAGCGACGTCGGGATAGCCGTCGTAGATGCGTTCCTCACCCGTGGCCCCGGTGATCACCGGGAACATCACGACCCGGAAGCGGTCGACGAGCCCCGCGCGCAGCAGGGACCGGCACAGGCTGAGGCTGCCGATCGTGCTGAGGAGCCCCGAACCGTTCGCCTTCATGGCGCGGACGGCCTCGACGGCGTCGTCACGGACGAGCGTGGAATTGGCCCACTTCAGGGGATCCTCCAGCGAGGAGGAGAACACCACCTTGGTCGCCTGGGTGAGCTCGTCGACGGACTCCTCTTCCTCGGGCCTGAGCCCGTCCTGGCCACCCGGGACCTCCCCCGCCGCGAATCCCGACATCAGACGGTAGGTGTTCGCTCCCATCAGGTAGGTGGCCTTGGGCTGCTCGCCCAGCCACGCGAGGTACTCGGGGCCTTCGAGGCCCCAGAATCCGGGCCACCCCTCCCCCGACGCACAGCCGTCCAGGGAGGTGATGAAGTCGACGAGAAGCTCCGACATGGCGGTGTTCCTTCCTCAGGTGTCACGAGCTTGGACCGCCGGCGAGCCGGAAACTCATCGGCCGCTCGGTGACTGATCAGAGCCCGTCGTCGATGAGCAGCTGGGAGCCGAGGGTGTCGCACGCCCATTGCTCCCACTTGGTCCGCCTGGCCCGGCCACAGCTCCCGGATCTCCGGGTTCGCCGCCGCGGCAGCCCGCCCGCGTCACCGGCCCGATGACGGCTCAGAGCCAGTGAGGATCCCCTGGGCATGCTGATCCTCTGGGGCGATCTCCGTGACCGCTTCACGCGCTCGCTCGGTTCGGCCCGTTCCGCAGAGCAAGCGTACGAGTGTGTAGAGCGCGTCGCGGTCGCCGCCCGCTGCGCGCTCATGGAGCTTGTCCTCCAGCCCGCGATCGCGAAGTTCTCGGTTGAGCCGCCGGCGGGCATGGACGTCCACGCGTGCCAGGTCCTTGAGCTCTGCCAGCCGTCCGGCCCGGGCAAGCAGGTCCATGTGCCACAGATGGTGGTCGTGAGCGGTGTGATCAACGGAGTAGCACTCGGCGTGGACGCTCACCAACGCGATGGCGGCGTCCCAGTCACCGGCCTCTTCAGCCGCCCGCACCTGCTCGAACCATGTCACCGAACGAGTGTCGCAGCTGGGCCTGTGGGCTTGACGTTCCGGGTCCCCTGACCGGCCCGTTCCGGATGACGGACCAAGGTCCTACTGAGCCATCCAGAAGAAGACGGCGGTCATCCGCTTGTCCTCCAAGGTGCTGCCCGCGTAACCCGTCGCGGTGTGGATGAGGTTGGCGGAGTACAGCAACAGACGGTTGTAGCGGGGCGGGACGCGTACGTCCTCGGTGAAGGAGTCCTCGGGCACGTAGCGGGTGCCCAGCGCGTCAACCAGGTTGTTGTGCGGGGCGAGAACCTGATTGCCGCCGACCGCGCCGCCGGGCAGGCTCTGGCGGTAGAAGCTGGTGCCGCAGTCCTTGGGCAGGTTCGGGGTGAGGTACAGGACCGCCGCGTAGCGGCACAGGCTCCGGGAGTCGGTGTGGGGGCGCGGTTCGCACTCGCCCTTGCCGACGATCTGGACGCAGTTGTGGTTGAAGGTCCCGCCGCCGGCGGGGTCCACGGCCCAGATCTTCTGGGCTCCGGTGGTCTTGCGTACGAGCCTCTCCACATGGGCCAGCTCGGCCGGTTCGAGGCCGGGCATCGTGCGCAGCCCGGGCCACGGCTCGCGCTTGTGCGGGTAGCCCTCGACCCAGTCGTCCCGCTCGAGCATGCGTGCCCGCACCGCGTCGGGGTCCGGCAGGACATCGTCCAGGATCCAGTAGTCGCGGCCCCGGGTGGGCTTGCGGTACGGGAGGGCACGGATCGTGCCGGGACGTGGGGGGTTCGGCTGCACAGGGGACATGGCGGGAACGCTAGTCCCGGCGAGGACGCCGCCCGTCAAAGCACCGGCAAGGCTGCGGCAAGACATCGCCATGTAGGCAAGCAGGAGGAAAAGACCGGGTCCGTGAAACGGGCAGCTGATGTGAGGCTTCGGTCGGCGGTGAACACCGACCAGGCACTTCTACGTTCCTCGGCGGTCCTCGATCTGGAGGGAGAGGTGTTGCCATGACTGGAGGTGTCGCGCCAGTTCGTCGAGCAAGGGGCCATGGACTTGGGGCAGGCGCTCGTCAGGGAGGAAGTGAACGGTGGTCCCGGTCGTGGAGTCGTCCGGGACCGGTTGCAGGCCGGTGGTGGGCACGCCGTGTTCGTAGCGCTGGGTCCAGGAGCCGTCGAGGCGGCGGTTGGTGTGGACGAGCCAGGTGCTGAGTGCCGCGACGACGGACATGCCCCGGCGCGCGTGGGTGTCGGGCAGGGGCGGCGCGTGGGGGTGGTCGAAGAACCGGAGGTCCTTCGTGGCCATGACCGGCTTCTTCACGAGGTTCCCGTCCTCGTCGCGGCGTGTGTCGGTGCCCCGTCCGTCGTCGGCGACGGCCACGGAACCGTCGGGGAGGAGGGTGATCCGGCAGTGCCCGCCTTTGCCGGATTCGGCCTCGTCCGCCGCGTAGGCGACGACTTCCAGGATCAGGTGCACGGTGCCGCCGGGCGCGAAGGCGGCGGGGCTCCGGCGGATGTGCGCGAGATGGTCGAGGTCGACGGTGCTTGCCCAGTCGTGCGTGGTGTTGCGCCAGGAGGCCCTTGGTGTGTCCATCCCCGCAGTATGCGGGGACGGCCCGAGGCCGGGAACGGGCGCCCCGAGCCGGTCGGGCCGGTGGCCGACTACCTCAGTTCACGGGCGAAGAAGGCCCCCACCTCGTGGCGTAGTTCAGCCAGTGTCGGGGCGGCGGCCGCGGTGCCTACGAGTGCCTTGCGTGTCGCCGCTGTCACGAGCCCGGCGGTCTGGAGTTGTGGGACGAGCGAGCCGTAGTCGGTGAACGCCCAGTGGTTGGTGTCGGTGAGGTGGGCGCGGTGGGCGGGCAGGTTCTTCCAGGAGGATTCGATCCGGTCGGCGCCTTCGAAGCCGTCGGTGCGGAAGAGCAGGAGGGGGCGGCCGAAGTCCTTCGGTGTGCCGTACAGGTCGAGGTAGCCCTCGAGGTTCGCGACGGCGTTGACGCGGCCGTCGGGGCGGGCCGCGTACACCACTGCCGTACCGCCGGCCGAGTGGCCGTACATGCCGATCCGGCGGTGGTCGATGACCGGGGCCAGTGGCAGGAAGCGGAGCCGGTCGAGGACCAGGCGGAGGTCGGCGATGCGCGTGTCGATCATCGTGCGGAACGTGGCCGGGTCCGGCGGGCCGACGAGGACGGTCCTGCGCATTCCGGTGGGCAGTTCCACCTGGGACGCGTCGCCGGGGTGGTCGACCAGGACGACGACGCGGCCGTGGCCGGCGAGGTCCTCGGCGAGGCTCGTGCCCAGGGTGCGGGAGTCGCCGCCGCCCGGTGAGTACACCAGCGCGGGGTGTCTGCCGGGCAGGGGTGGCGCCCCCTCGTGGCTGTGGGTGAGGACCGCGCCCCAGTCCACCGCTCCCTGTTGCGGCAGACCGGGATGGACGAGTGGTGCGTACTCGGCGAACACTGTGGCTTCGTTCGGGGTGAGTTGGGGCGCGCGCGGGAAGCCGCGCACCGAGCGGGCCGGGTACAGCACGGTCAGCATCAGCTCGCGCACGCCGCCGACCCATGGGTCCGTGCGGGTGGGGTCGGTCAGATGGACCGTGCACCTGCCCACGGGGTGGGGGCCTGTCGGCGCGGGCAGCCGGAGGCGGGGGTGCCCGGGTCGACGGGTGGCGGACGCGGCCGTGGGCAGCAGGGCGGCGGCGCTCCCGAATAGGGTGCCTTGCAGAAGGGTGCGTCGGGACGTCATGCGAGCCATCGTCGACGCGGGATCGTCAGGGCGCGAAGGTTCAGGTTCTGGCCGAAAGGCCGGCCGGGGGCGAGGAGTTGTGGAGTGCTGCGCATCCACTTCACGGCACAGGACATCGCACGGATCCGCTTCGCTCCGCGTCCCGCGCCGCTTCAGGAGTTGCACGCGGCCCTGGCAGCGGCCGTGAACCGGCAGGGCGGGCCGTTGCTCGCGCCGTGGCGTGGTCGGGTCCTTCGCTCGCTTCCTGCCGCGGCGGCTCCGCTCGCGGACCTGGTGCCGGCAGGCCGGCCGCCCCTCTTCCTCGATGTTCTCGGCGAGAGCCTGAGCGACAGTTTCGAGCAGATCCGCGCCACCGGCTCGGGCTTCGTCCGCTCCGAACTGGAGCGTGTGTACGGGGGCCTGCCCGCTCCCGCCTGGATCCGCGGGCTGCACGCGAGCGACGGCTCGGGCTGGCGCACGCTGTACCGCGCGCAACAGGCCGCGTACGAGGCGGTGCTCGCCCCGGTCTGGTCCGTCGTGCAGCAGCGGCACCGTGAGCAGTTCACGCGCTACGCCCTCACGGTCGCCGAGCACGGGGTGGCCGGCGCGCTGGCCCGTCTGGCTCCGGGCAGTCGCCTCGACGACGGGGTGTGGGTGTGGCCGGGCGCGGCGGCGGCAGGGGCGACGGAGATCCGGGACGTCCGGCTCGCGGGGCGCGGCCTCGTGCTGCTGCCCACCTTCCATCACCCGGCGGGCCCGTTGCTCCAGGACTCCCCCGGCCGTCCGGTGGTCCTGACGTATCCGGCCGCCGGGCCGTCCGCGCTCCCGCCCACTGCCGGGCGCCCGGACGTCGACGCCGAGGCGCTCGCCGCCGTTCTGGGCCGCACGCGGCTCGACGCCCTGCGTCTCCTCGCCGAGCCCCACACCACCACGTCCCTGGCCCGCGCCCTCGATGTCAGCAACGCGACAGCCTCGGCGCACGCCGCGGCACTCCGATCGGCGGGCATGACGACGACGACCCGTACCGGCCGCTCGGTCACCCACAGACGTACGGCACTCGGCACGCTCGTCGCGGGCGTCTGACCGGGCAGGCTCAAGCCGTCGTCCTGCCCATGCCCGCACGGCTCCGGGGTGGGCTGCCGCGCGGGCGCCAAGACGTGACGAACGCACGGCGGCACGGCTCAGGAGCCCGGGATGGCAGGATGACGCGGTGTCCGACTCTCCGCGTGCGCCGTGGCTGCGCGGCATCGCCTTCAATCCGGCGGCGCCCTCCGACGTACTGATACGCCTCCTGGATCGCGCGGCGGGTGAGTCCGGCCTGCGGATGTGCGAAGGGCGTGCCCTCCCTGACGCCGTCGTCGACGCCGCGCTGCGCCATCCGGACCCGGTCGTCCGCCGCGCGTTCGCCCGCAACCCGTACGTCGACCCGGCCCGGCTCACCCCGTTGGCGACCGACCCGTCGGGAATCGTCCGCGCGTGGCTCGCCGGCGGACCCCGTGGCTACCCCCGGCGGGTCCGACCACTGCCGGACGCCATCCTTCTGGCCCTCCTGACCGCACGAGAGGCGGGCGAGGACGGCAAACTCACCGTGGACGAGATCGTCGCCGAGCTCGATTCGTCCCGGCAGATCCCGCTGTCGTTCTTCCGCTCCATGGCCGGCCGCGAACGCCCCGAACTGCGCGTCCTGGCGACCAGGAGGTGGGAGTCGCTCACCCCGGACCAGCGGGCGAGGCTGCTCGACGACCCCGACCCCACGGTCCGTGAAGCGGCGCGGGACAAGAACTGGGCGACGGATCCGGGGCAGGTGGAGGCCAGGCTGCCGTCCTTCAGCCCGCGGAACGCATGGGTGTTCGCTACCTGCGCCCTCTCCCCCGCGCTCATCGAGCAGTGCTTCGCCGACGGCACGGAGCACCTCCTGACCCGCAACAAGTACATCCCGGCCCACGCCGTCGCCCGGCTCGCCCGCCACCCCGAAGCTCAGGTCCGCGCGGAGGTCGCGACCCGTCCCGACCTGGGACCGGACCTGGTCGCGGAGTTGAGGCAGGACGAGCACGGGGGCGTACGGACACACGCGCGCCTGCACACCTTCATCCGTACCTGGGCCGAGTCCTCGGCGATGGAGTGGGGCGTCGACCACGGACCTGACTGCCCTTGCCCGATCGGTGAACCGTTCACCCAGCCGCACACCGATCCGGCCGTCGGCCCGTCCCCCGACTGGTTCGCCGCCTGCGCGGTGGCCGAGGAACCCGAGCGCCGCCGTGTCGCGGCGAGTTGGCCGGGCCTGTCGGCCGAACTCGTCGAAGCGCTCGCGCAGGACTCCGACGAAGAGGTGAGGATCCGACTGGCCTGCCACCACCCGCTCGCGCCGCCGCACCTCCTGACCGAGGTCTACGTCACGCGCCCCGCCCACCGTCCCCACCTGCTGACCTTGCCCGCGTTCCCCCGTACCGGCTGGGCCCACCACATCGACCATCCGGATCCCGAGGTACGAGCCCTGGCCGCAGCGGATCCCGCCGTGCCCGCCCCTCCACTCGCGGACCCCGACGCAATGGTGCGCCGGGCAGCCGCCGCCAACCCGAACCTGACACCGGAGACCCTGGAGGCCCTCCTCTCCGACCCGCAGACCGCCGAGGGAGCAGCGGCCAACCCGGCCCTGCCCGTTGCACGCATGCACGCTCTGCTCGACCAGTGCCTGAACAGCACCAGCACCCCACAGACGACCGCCCCGCGCTGACACTCCGGCGCGACCGCTACAAGAGACCTGCCGCACCGCCCTGCATGACGTGGTCGAGGACCGTGGGCAGCCATGGTTCGCGCACGGCCGGCAGCCGGACCAAAGCATGCTGGAACGTCGCCCGGTCGGCCCGGAGCGGGTGGTTGGGGAGCAGGGGAAGCGGGTCGTCGCGGAGTACGTCTCGGGGGATGCGGCCTGACGGGGGCACCGGCGGGTACGGCTCGGGAGCGACCAGCCACAGCCACACCCCCAGCGGCAGGGGCACGGGATACGCCGATGCGGCTGGGCCTGCAGGAACCCAGGTCTGGCCTGTCTCGGGATGGATCGGTACGAGGATGATCTCGACGCCCGACTCTGGGGAGGGCTGTCCCGGCCCGGCCAGGACGGCGCCCCGCTTCGGGGTGCCTGAAGGCAGCAGGGCGTCGAGCGCGCGTTGGAACACGTCCTCGGTCAGACCGCCCGGGACCTGCACCGGCTTCCCTTGGGAGGCGACCAGCAGGTGGGCGAGGGCCAGACCGGCCGCCGCTTCCCACTGCGGGCTCCACGATGCCGTCGGACAGGGCACGGACCGGCGCGGAGATGCCACGCGCCGCCGCCTCGCCCGGCTCGACCTCGTCCCGCATCCGCCACGGCCCTCCCCACGGGTCGGGGTCAACGGCAAAGGTCCCGGACCTCATGAGTACGGGACCCCAGATCCGGTCCGTGCAGCAATCCCGACTTCTCGAACAAGAGGCGGTCCTATGATCGCGCTCATGAGTTCCGCCCTGATCCTCATAGACCTGATGCCGCGCATCGTCGCCCTCCCCCTCGCCCCGTACTCCGGTGACGAAGTGCTGGCGCGCGGCCGCGAGTTGGCCGAGGCGTTCCGGGCGCGGGAGTTGCCCGTGGTGATGGTGCGGGTGGAACGTCCGAACGTCGACGTGCAGCCGCCGGGCAGCGGATTCGCCGACGGCCTGGTGGCCGACGGCGACCTCGTCGTGGTCAAGCGCAGCATCGGCGCCTTCTACGGCACCGGCCTGGACGAGCGGTTGCGCGCCCTGGGCGTGGACACCCTGGTGATCGCCGGTCTTGTCACGACGATGGGCGTCGAGTCCACCGCACGGGCCGCGTCCGACCACGGCTACCAGGTGGAGTTCGTGGCCGACGCGATGTCCGGACTGTCCGCGGACGAACACGACTTCGCGGTGGATCGGATCTTTCCGCGCTTCGGCGGGGTGAGGAAGACCGCCGACTATCAGTGACACCGTCTGCCCATGGTCCACAGTCCCGCGCGGCCGGCAGCAGCCGTCTCGTGGCCTGCGTTCGGCGTGTGTTCGGCCTGCGGGACCCCCTTCTGGGTCGCCTTGCCAGAAAAACGGCATGGTCCGCGGGAGGTCACACCGTGTCGGTGGTCTCCCGGCGAGCGGGACGCGTCCGGAGCCAGTACGAGCGGGCCGCGACGGCCAGCGCGGTGCCGTAGACGGCGAAGGCCGTGATACCGATCCAGGCCACCAGCAGGGCGTCCTGCGTGGAGTGGAAATCACCGCGCCTCATGGTCACTACGCCGGTAGTGGCGAGGGTCAGGTAGCCGATCCCCACGGCGCCGTACGGGGCGAGGGTGGCCGCGCCCAGCAGAGCCGGGGCCAGCGGGAGCCAGCGCGGAACTCGTCGGCCGCGGAGGAACAGCGTCCAGCGTGGAAAGACCTGCCCCCACGGGCGGGCCAGGCCCCAGAGCAGGAAGACGCCGAGCAGGGCCAGCAGTGCGGTGGGGTCCAGGCCCCAGGACTCCAGGGTGAGGAACATCCCTGAGGCCCCGTTCCGCTCCGAGGTCGCGAGCATCTCCTCCCCGGTGACCCCCGCGAACGTGCCGCCGAACGCCCAGACCAGCTTCATCCCCGCGTACGGGACGAAGGCCAGCGTCCCCGCCCAGGCGGCGCGTTGGACGAACCGCGGGGCGGCGGCCGGCGCTCGTACTGCCGTACCGACGGGCAGGCGATCGGACCGGGCTGTGGCCGCGAGCAGGATCGCTCCCGTCGCCGCCAGAGCCTTGTTCGCGGCAGCGGCCCCGCTGTCCACTCCCTGCCCCACCATCAGCGTGATGACATCCATCAGCAGGCTGAACGCGGTGACCCCTGCCAACCCGCAGACCACCCACAGCAGCAACCGCAGAACCGGCCGCAGCCCGTATCGCACCACCGCCCCGCTGACCGACGCGGCGAGCGCACCCAGCGCAACGATCGCCCAACCCAGCGCGGGCGCCGCCGCTTCGCCGCCGTGGTGCAGCAAGGAGGTGCCGCTCAGCGTGCAGGTCAGCCCGAAGCCGGTGTACAGCACCGCCCACATCGTCGTAGCCCGGGCCACCCAGCGCGGCCATCTCTGCCACCGGGCTCTCCAGAGCGTCTTCGTCGTCAGTCCACCACTGGTCATGTATCGAACGTCGCATCCGTCGCGGCTGGTGACGTCTGCCGCCGGAACGAAGTCCCTCCCCCGGCCGGGTGAGGGACCGCTGAGGCCCCGGTATGACGCGTATTCCTCCCGGGAGGAGCTAACGCCACCCTGTCCGCTCTCTCACCCACTCCACCGCCGCCTCGCCTTGCGCGCGCTGGAAGCCCCGCAAGGTCGGGAGTCCCGGTGGCGGAGGCTTGGCGGAGTGGCGCAGGAAATAGCCCGCCAGGGCGATCAGTACGCTCGTGACGTGTTCGGGGTCGGCTCCGCGGGCACGCAGATGCTCGTCGAGAACGCTCATGGCATCGGGTGCGCCCTGCATGATCACGCTCGGGCCCATCGCCACGACGTCGAACCAGGCGGCACCGACCGCGGCCCACGGCCAGTCGACCACCACGACGCGGTCCTCGGTCAGCAGAACGTTGTCCGCGCGCAGATCGCCGTGGATCAAGGCGCTGCCGGCCGCCGCGGTCGTCCAGTCGGCCTCTCGCTCGACGAGACGCCCGAGATGGCGCCGCGCCCAGGGGGCGAGCCGGCTCAGCTCGCCCGTCTTGTCCTCGCAGGCAGCGGCGAGCCACCGCCAGCCTCGAAAGTCCTCACCGATGCGGTCGGCGAGGGTCGGCGCCTGGATCGGCGAGGGGTCGAGCTGCGCGGACAGCTCGGCAGCAGCCGTGAGGACGCGTTGGAGTTCGTCCGGCCGCCATGGCTGGGCCGGCGTCCTGCCGTCGATGTCTTCGAGGACCAGGACGACCCAGCCTTCGAGGTCCAGGGACGTCAGCAGGGCCGGCACGGGGGCGGTGGCCGGCAAGGCTGCCGTGATCCTGGCCTCGGCCCGGTGCAGGTCAGGAGTGTCAGGGTTGGGTTCGGGCCCGACGGCCTTCACGAAGACCCGTCGACCGTCGGCGAGACGCACGCGAGCGGCGACACCGGGCGAGAAGCCCCCGGCCTGGGTGACCGCGACCTCGACGGCTGCCCCCAGGGAGGCCTCGACCTGGCTCCTCACGCTGGAGGGAACAGCCCACCAGTCGACGCGTACGCCCGCCGCCGCGGGCACATCGGCGGTCTCGGCACTTGCCTGTCTCCCCATGTCCACATGTTCCGGACGGGCTGGACGGGAAGCAACGAGGTTTCCGCTACATCCAGTGGATCCAGTCGCCGTGCGGGTGCGTGAAAGCGGTGGGTGCGCCGTCGACGGTGAGGACGAACGGCGAGGTCTCGAAGCGGGGTGTCTCGACGCCGGCGACCACGCCCGGCGCCTCGTTCGCGATCCAGACGACGCCGAGTTCGCGGGTCAGCTCCGCGAAATCGGCGCGGACCCGCGGCGTCACGTAGGCCAGCACCGCCGAGTGGAACACCACGACCCGCGCTTCCCGGGGTGCCTGCGCGACGAGGTCCGGCAGCGCTTCGAGCAGGTCGCCCTCGTGGACGGGCACGGGATGGCGCTGCGCGGTCGCCAGGGCGGAGACGAGGCGTTCGCGGCGCGCCGTCTGCCCCGGCCACACCAGGCATTCGAGCCAGGACCGGTCCTCGGGGTCCGACGGGTCGAGCGGGTTGAGGTCGATCCCGGCCGCCCATGTCACCTCGGGCATCCGCAGCTCCGGGTACGGCCCCTCCGCTCGGCAGCGCAGTGTCGGCGCATGCGGGTCGCGGCCGGTCAGACGTGTGTGGCCGTAGTCGTAGGAGTACCGGTCGACCTGCAGGCACAGTCCGGCGCTCGCGCCGACCTCGATCAGCGCGAGGGGCCCGTCGAGCGCCGCCAGGGCGGGCAGGAGCGTCGCGCAGCGGCCCGGCTCGTTGGTCTGGGTGCGCCGGGCCAGCATCGTCGCCCGCAGCCCCTCGGCCTGCGTGGTGGCCAACTCCCGCAGCCTGTCCGCGTCGGGCGCCGTACGCAGTAGGTGCCTGGCCGCGGCGAACAGCAGGTTCGGCTGTCGTTTGTCAGCGGGCAGGGTGCTCAGGAACCCCAGCACGTCCGGGTCGGACGCCACCGCGCGGGCCAGCGTCTCGTAGGCGGGGGATCGCCCCGCCGCCTCGTTCTCGGCGAAACGGCGGTAGTTCTCCGCCGTCGTCACCTGATCGTCCAAGCCTGTCATCGCCATGGCGTGATCATATGGGCGGGCCCGTTCCCCACAGGGTTCCCCCTTCGTGCCGGGATCTCCGCCAGAAGTCGCCGCGCGCTAGACCATCGGCCGACGACGCGCCGACAGGGCGCGCCGTTGACTGGGGGCATGACGACGGACAGGTCCGGACCGACGAATCCGGCGGGGCGGGCTCTCGCCCCCGACTTGGCGCGGGGCTTCATGCTGCTGTTCATCGCGGTGGCCAACTCCCACTACTTCCTGCGGGGTTCCCGGATCTTCGGCGGCTTTCCGCAGGGCGGGTCCGTGATCGACTCGGTCACCACGTGGTCGATCTCCACGTTTGTCGACGGCCGGGCGTTCCCGATGTTCGGCCTGCTCTTCGGGTACGGGGTGGCTCACATCGTGCGCCGGCAGACCGCGTCCCGGCCGCGGGACGTGCGGCGGCTGTTGTGGCGGCGCGGCTCGGCCCTCGTGGTCGTGGGCACGCTGCACGCGCTGCTCCTGTACGTCGGTGACATCCTGGCCGCCTATGGGGTGCTGCTGTTCGTGGGGGCCTGGATGGTGCGCTGGCGGGACCGCCGGCTTCTCCTGACCGCCTTGCTGTTCTTCGTGCTGACGTCGTTGCCGAGTGCTGGTTCGTCGGCGGTGAGCAGTGATCCACCGGATCCTTCGATGCTGCCTCCGGATGTGGGGACGATGTTCGCGGCCCGCATGGAAGTGGCGCCCGTGGTGGCGCTGCTCGGGCCGATCGGGTTCCTGTGCCCGCTGGCGGTCGGGCTGTGGGCGGGGCGGCGCCGGATTCTGGAGGAGCCCGAGCGGAACCGGACCCTTCTGCGGGTCACGGCCGCGGCCGGGATCGGCATGGCGGCGCTCGGCGCTCAGCCCGCCGCGCTGATGGCTGCCGGGGTCGTCGACGTCCCCGGCCCGCAGGCGCTCGAGGTGATCGGGCCGCTGCATGATGCCACGGGGGTTCTCGGCGGGTTCGGGTACGCGGCGCTGCTGGCGCTGGTCGCGGCGCGGGTCGGTTCGCGGCGGGGGCGTGCGGTGAGCGCGGTCGCCGCTGTCGGCCGGCGGTCGATGACCTGCTACCTCGCGCAGTCGGTGGTGTGGGCGGTGGTGTTCACCCCGTTCCTGCTGGACCTCTCCGGGAAGCTGACCGTCACCACGACGGCGCTCCTGGCCACAGCCGTCTGGTCGGCGACCGTGCTTCTGGCCCACTCCATGCAACGGCACGGGCGGCGCGGCCCGTTCGAGGTCCTGGTGCGGCGCGTCACCTACGGCCGAGCCGATCTACGGGACGCTCGAACGGGGTCGTCCGGATCGCGGAAGTCCCGTGGCCACGGTCACGCGCCGCCAGTGCAGGTTCAGACTGAAGTGGGGCGCGGCGGCGCCGGAGAGGCAGTCGAACTCGCGGACGGGGACCGGCTGTAGGCCGACTCCGAGCGCGGACAGCGCCGTGGGGGGGGGGGGCCACCAACCCCCGCGGCCCCCCCGCGCGGGGGGGGGGCGGGGGTAACCCACGGGGCGACCCCACGCGCGGGGGGGGGA